>NZ_JBQHVO010000019.1:0-66486 GCF_052064465.1 Niallia sp. HCP3S3_B10
TGTTTCATTTTATCAGCCAAATCTTCTCCTTTATCAGCCATTGTTTCATTTTATCAGCCAAAACTCCTCCTTTATCAGCCATTGTTTCGTTTTATCAGCCAAATCAATCCCAAATAACAAAAAGGCCGTCCATTAAGGACAGCCCCTATTATTTATTACATTACTTTACTTTCTTCTTCCCATTGAGCAATTTCTTTTACTCTTGCTTCCACTTGTTCTGGAGTAAGACCATGATGTTTAACATAGAAGTTTCTTGGATGCGTACGGCACTCGTGGCTACAGCTTCTCATATACTTCTCTTCATTTTCTTCACTGCAAAGCATTTTGCGGTTACACTCTGGGTTTGCACAGTTTACATATCTCTCGCATGGCTCACCAGTAAAGAAGTCACGTCCAACGATAACATGCTCTTTTTGATTGACTGGCACACTGATTCTTTGGTCGAACACATAGCATTGACCATCCCAAAGCTCGCCTTGTACTTCTGGATCTTTACCGTAAGTCACAATTCCACCATCTAATTGACTTACATCTTCAAAGCCCTCTTTCATTAACCAGCCAGAGAACTTCTCACATCTTACTCCACCAGTACAGTAAGTAAGAATTTTCTTACCTTCTAGCATCTCTTTATTTTCTTTAATCCATTGTGGCAGTTCTCTAAATGTTTCAATCTCCGGCTTAATAGCACCTCTAAAATGACCAAGATCATATTCATAATCGTTACGAGCATCAATTACGATTGTATTTGAATCTTGCATTTGCTCATAGAATTCTGTTGGTTTTAAGTGCTTACCAGTTAATTCAAGTGGATCTACATCATCTTCTAAGCTTAAGTTCACTAATTCTTTTTTATGGCGAACATGCATTTTCTTAAAAGCATGTCCATCCACTTCATCAATTTTAAAGATAGTATCACTAAAGCGAGGATCCTGTCTCATCGCTTCCATATACTTATCTGTTTGCTCTACCGTACCAGAAACTGTTCCATTAATCCCTTCATGGGAAATAAGAATACGACCTAATAATCCAAGCTCTTTACAAAAAGCTAAATGCTCTTGTGTTAACTCTTCCGGATTTTCAATCGGTACATATTTATAATAAAGTAATACTCGATATTCACTCATTATTTCAACACCCTATTCCTTCTAAAATTATCTATAATAACTATACACCAATTGTGCTAATAGTAAAAACCAATCGCTTCTTTATAAAATCGCAAACAAACAGAAAGAGACTTCACCCATTGAAATCTCCCCCTGCTTAAAATTAAAGTTAAAATAATTATAATGTAATACGAGATAAAAAGAAAGATGCAGATTTTACCTAGTATATATTCCATTCGATATTTATCCTATACATTCTAGCATAAAAATATAATTCCTGCCTATCTAGAAATGGAAAAAACAATCCCCTTCCATCAAAAAAGGTACCCACTAAATGAGTACCTCGGACACCACTATCATTTCCAGTATATTACTCTCCCCCTTCTATCACTATCGTTTGAAAATGCAACGCACAGCCATATTTAGATTGTTGAAAAATTTTCTCTAAGTAAGATTGTACTTCCGTTACATTTAACGCTGATTCTACCTGAATATTTGCCTTTATTTTATTTAGAATCTCTACATCTGTTTGAACTTTAGCATCCTGATAATTTTCAAAAAAAGCTCGGACATAGTTTATTTGTCCACATAGGAACTGGATAGTATAGTGATTCATACTTCCTCACTCTTTAAGCCGAGACATCCGAATCACTTTTTTGTCCTCCATAACTTACTGCATTGGCTTTATTTGCTGCGATGACAAATGGCAAATACACAAGAGTAGAGACGGCTAGACACACAAATCCAAGCAATAACGCGATATAGTTTCCGCCTGTGCCCAGGAAGGCAATTAGTGGTCCTGGCGTAGTCCACGGCACAGAATAGGCAATTGGCGGAATTAATCCAGATACAATGGCAACATATCCGATAATAATATTAATGGCAGGGACAAGAATAAACGGCACGATTAAAATCGGATTCAATACTACTGGCAAACCAAAAATAACTGGTTCATTAATATTAAATATTCCTGGCGCAATCGATAATTTACCAATATCTCTGTAATCCTGTCTTTTCGCAACAATAAAGATAGCAATTAGTAGTCCAAGTGTCATTCCAGAGCCGCCATAGTTCGCAAAAGCATCATTAATCGCCCAAGTTACTGGATATGGAGCTCCCCAAGCAGTCCCATGCTCCGCAACAAAGTTAAGGTTTTCTAAATTCGCCTCTGCAAACATTGCTTCACGAATAGCAGCAATCGTGTTGGGACCATGAATACCGAATACCCATAAAAGGTTGGAAACAATCGCTAATATAACAAGAGAAACGATATTTGTACCTAGACTTTTTAATGGTGTCTGAATTGCGGCATAAATAAATCCGTGCAGGCCATCTGGATAAATAGCATTTATTAAAGCGTTTACAATAGCGAACAAAACAGTAATAATAATAATTGGGAATAACACCTTAAAAGAACGAGAAACAGCTGGAGGAACAGAATCAGGCATATTAATTTGAAGCCTTTTCGATTTAGATAATTTACTGAAAAGTTCTCCAACTAACAACCCTACAATTAATGCAACAAATAATCCTTGTGCACCGACCCATTGAGTCGTTAAGAAATTTGCCCCATCTACATTTGTATATGGTGGGTATATAATAAAAAATACAGAAAGACCAGTAAGTCCACTTAATAATTCATCTGCTTTGAGAGAGATCGCCATATTTCTGGCAACGAGGAAGACAATAAACATGGATAAAATATTAACTGATCCATTTAGAACCGGCGAGAAAACAGATTGTAAATCTGCTAAATTCGGAAATAATTTATGCAAAAATAAGATTTTAGCTATAAAGCCATCTGGAGCTAAAACGGCAAAATTTAGTAAGACAATTAATGAACCTGCAAGTGTAATAGGAAAAGATAGAATAAATGCATCACGGATTGCAACTATATGCCTTTGTGAGTTTAATTTTGCTGCAACTGGCACTAATGTTTTCTCCGCAAACTTCTCAAAAGCGGCCATAAAACCCATTGTAAAACTCCCCCCAAATAAATGTCATTATATTCACAGTTAGAAACTGTTTTATTTTGCAGGCATATCTAGTTGCAAATTGCATATCCATTAAGCTATTAATTCTAACGCCCTTTCTAATACTGCCTTTCCATTCATCGTGCCATATGCTCTCATATCGATTACTTCCACTGGTACTCTTCCAGCTATAATCTCTTCTACCTGTGGTTTTTGGTAACGAACCTGTGGTCCTAATAAAACGACATCTACTTCATGAGCAACTTTTTGACATTCTGACACTGGCAACGCGAAAATTTCTAGCTCTACCCCTTTCTCCTTTGCCGCATCATTCATTTTATTTACCAATAAGCTAGTGGACATTCCTGCTGCACATACTAATAGCAATTTCTTCATTTTATTCCCTCCCTATTTTTCATAACCAAAACATCATATTCCGCCTTCCTTCTAAATTGTATACGCTTTCAAATATAATACAATAAAAAATAAACACTTAGTATCTTTTTTCTTCAGTAGGAATTTGTTACATTTTAGTCACAACCTGTTTTATACTAAATGGTGAATATAGGAAAACTATCTTTTAGAGTAGGAGGGAAAAATTTGTTCACAAATGAAATGATCCAATCCTTTAATGATTTGGAAATGCTACTCTATAACTATGTTACAAAAAATATTGAAAAGGTTATTTACATGCGCATTAGAGAATTATCTGACGAAACACACGTCTCCACTTCTAGTATTTTAAGGTTTTGCCGAAAACTAAACTGTGATGGTTTTTCCGAGTTTAAGATTAAATTAAAATTATATTTAGATAGAAATGAACAAGAAAACTTAAAATCAACAAAATACTATCTTTCTGAGTTTTTGGAACGGACAATGAAAGGGAACTTCGAAACGTACATACACGAAACAGCTGAAATGGTAATCAAATCAAATAAAGTTATTTTCGTAGGAACAGGCAGTTCTGGAATTTTAGCAGAGTATGGAGCAAGATACTTTTCCAGCTTAGGAAAATTTTCTACTTTTATTAAAGACCCCTTTTATCCGATTAACAGTAAAGAATTAAAAAACAGTACAGCCATTATCTTATCTGTTTCTGGTGAAACGGATCATACACTGCATCTTGCAAATCAATTAAAATTAGAAGGCTGCAACATCATCAGTATCACCAATAGCAAAAACTGCCAATTAGCAAAAATTTCCGATATCAACATTGCCTATTATGTTACAGAAGTTTATATAGGAGAATCGAATATTACATCCCAATTACCGGTAATGTATATACTAGAGGAAAGCGCTCACACTGTAAAAAAGAACAGTAAAAAAAATACTACAGAACTGGAGGCATAAGATTAGAGGATTGACCAAAACAGCTTAAGATAGACCCAAACAATTATACGCAATGCCGACAAAAGATTCATATAATTGTTTGGGCTTTTTTTAAAGTATTCCAGGAAGTTTGTCGCTATTACTACCTACGTCCCATAACATACACTTCTCTTTCCATAGGGAAAGTTTATATTTGAATAGTTGGCGGTGGCTGTTCTAGCCAACTATTTTCAATCATCAAATCTTCCCCATCTTTTGCATATTGAGCTATTTCCATGGACAGTCTTTCATAATTGAGCAAAAGGTCACTTCTTTGACTAGCGCCTCCTGCTAATGCGTAGTTTCCAACTCCTGTAGCACTTAATAAGCTAATATGGAACATCATTAATTTATCTGAAAATGTACGTACCTTAGAATCAGTAACTCCTATATCCGATGAATTTGGACTTTGTATTCCTTCATCCACTAAAGCATCCATGAATAATTTTAAATGCTTTTGGGAAATATCCTTTCCTCTTAACATATATGCCCGTACATCTTTATTTGTGGTAGTTTGAGCAAAGGCTAATGTAATCTTCACTCCCAAATTGTTCGTCTGAGTATTCATAAAAAGATGGGAAACCTCTACGGCATTTAAGGGTCTTTTTTTATGGAACAAAGAGAAACCACTTAAGTATTTCTTGCTATCTATGTAGTCAATTTTCTTTGGAATGGAAGTATGCGGTGATCGAATTAACAGACCCTTCTTTTCTAATATTGAATTCGTTAAATGATAAAGCTTGGAAGTATTATGTAATCCATGGTGATAAAAAGCGCTGAGGTCTTCCCTTGTACTCATTGCAAGGAACCCTCCATAAGCCAATAAGCCTGCTTTCGCCATTTGATTAATATATGCTAGACAAAAGGTTTCTGTAAATAAGGCAGGAGCATTGGTATTAACATCTGTTTCTGTAAATCCATGAGGAATGGCGAAATCATCTTTTTGAAAAATCTTTATAAAACGCTTTTCTTGTTTTTGGGCAAACTGAAAAGAAAAACGAATCGCATTAGAGATTTCTCGATCCTTTACATGCTGAAGCATATGCGTTAGAACCTGCTTTGACATACAATTATTCATATAAGATGTCCACAGGGAAGCTATTTCTGAGGATGTTAGCTTTATATTTGATTGAGACACGAAGTAAAACCTCCAGAATTTACATTGTGTTTAGTAGTATTGGCATCCTTTTTTAAATTATGCTTACCACAGCAAAAAAGTAAAACATAATACCCTATATATTCATTATAATAAGAGATACATATAGGCCGAAAATACGAACAAGGAATGATGAGAGGTTTGAAAAATATAGATATGCTGTTTCTTGATTATGCAAATGATAAAAACTTAACAGAAGCAGAGAAAGAGATCACCTATTTCCTTATCCAGAAGAAATTAGCAGGAGAAACATTAAGCATTCGAGCAGCTGCAAATGATCTATTTGTATCCACAGCAACCATTATCCGCCTCTGTAAAAAACTTGGTTTTAGTGGCTATAGTGAATTTATTTACAACCTAAATTTAAAAGTAACAAAAATGCTTGATCAAGAAGTAGAATATGTAGATAGTATTCATCAACCATTGATAGATGCTGTTTCTTCCTTTAAGCAAAATTATAAACAAACAATCGATTCCCTTGATGAAACAAGCATCGAACTATTTCTTGCGCAAATTAATGAAAATAAAATGATTTACTTTTATGGTGCAGGCTTTTCTACGCTTTTTTCTAGCTATTTTGCAAAAAAACTAGAGCTCTTTGGTTATTATGTTTCCAATTCAACAACAAGCGACAGTAGAGCGATTTTTCTCAATAATATTCAAAAATACAAATTGCTCATTGCTTTTTCTCGCTCAGGTGAAACAGCTAAAGTACTAGAGAAAGTGCAAATCGCAAAGGATAAAGGCGTAAAAACAATCCTTTTTACCGGAAACAATAAAAGCTCTACCGCCAAAATTGCTGATATTGTCTTTACCGTCCTCGATCCTACCATTGAGTCTCAACAAGAATTCGAAGTTACCTCTTTTGAATCCAATATGTTTATGCTCATTGATTTACTTTTAATCGTAGCGATTAAAAGAGGGATTGTTAAAGAATATTAATACTTTTTTTATATACACTGTTGAAAGAGGATGCTATCGAACATCCTCTTTCTTTCACTTAAGCCTTGTAACATGTTACAGGATTGAAAGACATTGTACACAATCCTTGCAAACCCTTTCAAATTTACCTGTTCAATTATATACTTTGGTTATTAAAAAGATATGACAACGCTTACCAACAAAGGGAGGTTTTATAGATGAAAAAGGTAGTAAATGGTCTTCAGCTCTTCGGAAAATCTTTATTTGCACCAATTCTCATTCTACCGATTATCGGTCTATTTATCGCATTTGGAAATGTTTTCGGAAACGGAAACTTAGCACAATATATTCCGATTTTAGAAAATCCATTAATTCAAAATACAGGGAAATTTATATCTTCCTCCGCTGTATCGATTTTGCAAAACCTAGCTTTAATCTTCGCTGTCGGTATTCCGATTGGCTTAGCTAAAAAAGATAAAGGATATGCTGCCTTAACTGGCTTAGTTACCTTCGTTATTTTCATAAATGCAATGCATCAAATATTAAGTTTAACTGGTAGCTTAGTAGCACCAGAGCAAATGCAATTATCTGGTCAAGCAATGGTATTAAATGTTCAAGTATTGGAAATGGGTGTTTTTTCTGGAATTCTTCTAGGTGCTCTAGTTGGAATTTTGCACAATAAATACTGCGACACGGAATTCAAAGGTGTTATGGCTATATACTCAGGACATCGCTTTGTAGCTATTTTAGCCATTCCTAGTGCGATGATTTTAGGAGCACTTGCCGCAGAATTTTGGCCATTCGTACAAGATGGTATTACAGCTGTAGCCAGCGGCATTAAAAATTTAGGAGTAGTTGGATTACTTATTTATGGATTCTTAGAAAGAATTCTCATCCCAACTGGATTACATCACTTAGTGTATACTCCATTTCTTTACACAGAATTAGGTGGAGTTGCAAATATCGGAAATGAAATTATTTATGGCGCCCGAAATATCTATTTTGCCGAAATGGCAGACTCAAGCATTAAAGTATTAAGCAGTACAGTGAACTGGGATGCTCGCGGTTTAAGCAAAATGTTTGGACTTATGGGAGCAGCACTAGCAATGTATGTAACTGCAGATAAAAAGAAAAAAACAATCGCAAAAGCAATTCTTCTTCCTGCAGCCTTTACCTCCTTCTTACTAGGAGTAACAGAGCCTTTAGAATTTGCTTTCCTTTTCACCGCACCAATCTTGTTTGTCCTACATGCTGTTCTTTCTGGTGTGGGTATGATGCTCTTAAGTATCTTTCATGTACATGCAATTGGCGCAAATGGATTTATTGATTTCTTACTATATAATTTACCGCTTGGAACAACAAAGTCCAACTGGCCAATGTTTATCTTAGTAGGATTACTAATGGCAGTTATCTATTTTATCCTTTTCCGCTTCTTAATTCTTAAATTTAATTTAAAAACACCAGGTCGTGAAGAAGATATGATAGCAGCTGAAACAAATGAATTAGCTAATGCAGAGGCAGCTGTATCTGGTGGAACGACAAATGATTCGCCATCAGCTTTAGGGGCAACTATTGTCGATGCATTGGGCGGAAAAGCAAACATTGAAAATGTTGATAATTGCTATACAAGATTACGCCTAATTTTAAAAGATCCAAATGCAGTAGATGAACTGATATTAAAACAAACAGGATCCAAAGGAATTATCAAATCAGGAAATAATGTCCAAGTCGTATATGGTTTAAATGTTAAATCTGTTCGAGATCAAGTAGACCAACAATTAGGAGGAATTTAAGATGAAAACATATAAATTAGCAGTTGCAGGCGGGGGAAGCACATACACTCCAGGAATTATTCGTAGCTTAATGGACCGATTAGAAGATCTACCACTTTCTGAAATTCGCTTCTACGATATTGACGGAGAAAGACAGTCTAAAGTAGTCGTAGCTGCAAAGGCCGTCATTGAAGAATATACAGATAAAATTAAAGTCATTGATACAACAGATCCACAAACAGCCTTTGAAGATGTAGACTTTGTATTTGCCCAAATGAGAGTTGGAAAATATGCAATGCGTGAACTCGATGAGAAAATTCCCCTTTCCCATCATGTAGTTGGGCAAGAAACATGTGGACCTGGCGGATTGGCTTACGGACTGAGAACTATCTCTCCAATGATTGAGCTGATCGATTATGTAGAAAAATATGCTAAAGAAACAGCATGGATTGTAAACTACTCCAATCCAGCATCCATTGTGGCAGAAGGTGTTCGTAAGCTTCGACCAAATTCAAGAGTCTTAAACATTTGTGATATGCCTGTTGCAACAATGCGTAATATCGCAGCAATCCTCGGAGTAGAAAGAGAAGAATTAGATGTTGACTACTTTGGTTTAAATCACTTTGGCTGGTTTACAAGCATTAAAGTTGATGGGGTAGAAAGATTGCCAGAAATTCGTGAGCATGTATATAAACATGGATTACTAACAGAAGATGTTTCAAAAATTGACTATCGTCATGCAGATTCTTCCTGGATTAAAACCTTTAAGAATATTAAACTAATCATGGATCATTTTCCAGAATATCTGCCGAATCCATATTTACAATACTATCTGTTCCCAGATCATATTGTGGAAACTTCAAATAAGGAATACACTCGTGCGAACGAAGTAATGGATGGCCGTGAAAAAACATTGTTTGAAACAGTAGATAAATATGAAGAGACTGGTATTTTAGAAGATTCCTTTGCAGTTGGTGTACACGGAACATTTATTGTAGATGTAACAGTATCTCTTGCTCAAAACCTCGGAAAAAGATATTTAGTAATGGTAGAAAACAATGGAACAATTCCAAACTTGCCAAATGATGCGATGATTGAAGTGCCTGCGCTTATTACAAGTGATGGTCCTAAACCTGAATTTGTTGGAGACATTCCTTACTTCTACAAAGCAATGATTGACCAACAATTAGCATCGGAGAAAATTTTAGTGCAAGCCATTGTGGAAGGTTCTTATGAAAAAGCATTACAAGCATTCACATTAAATAAAACCTTACCTTCTGCTAAAGTAGCGAAAGCAGTTCTTGATGATTTAATTGAAGCAAATAAAGAATTCTGGCCAACATTAACAAAAGAATATAAAGAAGGCGTATTAGTGTAAGATTATAATAGGAGGCTGGGACATAAACATTTCAGTTAGCAACAAAGTCGAACAATTATGCGATTAACATGCATAATTGTTCGTTTTTCGTTTTAGAACAAGGTTTTAAAACAAAGTGAAATGGAGCGGAGGACGCTCGACTCCTACGGGAGATGCGAGAAAGTCCGAGACCCTGCAGGAGTGTGAGCTGTGAAGCGGCTCGGCGCTCGCCCCGGTGAGTCGTGCGGTAAGCCTCGGAAAACAAAAACCTACACTAAGTTAGAATGGTTTGCTAACTAATGATTCACCAGGTAATATACTTTTTCAGTGGCCTCGCAGTGAGGAGGCTCAGCTTCCTCCCCGGCGCATCGTGCGTCTGTAGAGCAATGGAACGACTTAGTTTTTACACTTAACTATATTTAAAAACATAGAGAACCCTCTTGAAAAAGTAGCTTTATTTTAGAGCTGAATTAGAGATTGTTCGTCTTTAAAGATTATGTATTTCGTTTTTTCCCAGTCTCTTTTTAATGTTCTAATGTTGTATTGCTTTTCACTAGAAACCCTCATGCAAAAACAATTCTACCACTAGTAGAATCACTATTTTTCAGCTATTCAACTAGCCGTTGATAGGCATGTTTTGGCAAGTATGCTAGTATCGAATTAGACAGTGCGCACTGGAAAAGTAGAGGAGATGACAAGTATGGTTGATTCACGAAAAATTGGGGCTTATATATCAAAATTGAGAAAAGAAAAAGATCTAACACAGGTTGAATTAGCAGATAAATTAAATATCAGTCACCAAGCGGTATCCAAATGGGAAAGAGGAGAATCCCTTCCTGATATTATGACCATTCCCATTATTGCGAATGAATTGGAGGTTTCTATTGATCTCTTAATGAACGCTGGAAATAAACAACCAAAACCTTCCAAGCAAATTGGGAAAATGGTTGAGCATTTATCGGCCGACCAACCCGAGGAAGTAGCGGATTTAATTAATTCAGGAGCTGCCGACGTAAAGGAGCTGATTGATATCGCCCCTCTTATTAAAACTAGTCAACTAAGTAAAGTATCTGAAAAAATGGATGCAACCGCTTGGGATTTAGACACAATTGTTCATCTAGCTCCTTTTCTGTCAACAGAAGCATTAGATGAAATCGTCATACAAGCAACAAAAGGAACTATTGATTGGAAGATTGTTCAACGAATTGCCCCTTTTTTATCTTCTAGCACCTTACACTCAATCGCCAATCAAGTCATTAGCGAATCGATTGAACCTATAGAATTAGTGCAGCTTGCACCCTTCTTAGATGAAGAATATATAGACAGCTTAATATGGAAAGTGCAAAATGGGCAATTAACTTGGCAGTTCATCACAAATATGGCTCCTTTTATTAGTGATACAGCTTTAAATAATCTTGTCTTGCAAGGAATAGACGACATGTTTAATGAGGAACATATAATTGGCTTGGCTCCCTTTTTAGAAGAAGATACGATTGAACACTTAGTTTCAATCGCATCAAGTAAGGGGGAATGGTCTTTCATACAAAAAATGGCTCCATTTATAGGAGAAGCTTCCTTTAATGAACTAGTGGATAAAGCAGTGAATGGAGAAATAGAATTAGAACAGCTAATGGAACTTGCTCCTTTTTTTGAAGAGGATGCTATTGATCAATTATTATCCAATATGGATGCTGATAGACTGTCTCCTCAATCACTAGCAAAGCTAGCTCCTTTTATGGAGAAAAATTCTTTAGGTAGAATCGTAAAACAGTTACTTAAGACAAGATAAATGCAGTATTTATCTTTCTAAAAAAAAAATCGTTTCTACTTCGACTTGGTCGTTCATTCCTCGGATGAACGACTTATTTCTTGCTTTCGTTCCTTTGATAAACTCTACTTCTGCCTTCCACTCTTTAAAAATGAAATCCCCCATTAATGCTCTAAATACCTATATAATGTAGATTTACTAATTCCTGTTTCTGCTTTTATTTCTTTTAATGTATATTTTTTAGACTGATACATCTCCATTGCTTTTTTTACATTTTCATCCGCTTTTCTCGGTCTTCCACTTGCTTTCCCATGCTGTCTCGCGTATTCCATGCCTTTTTTTGTTCTTTCCCGAATAATCTCATTCTGGAATTCAATTAAATGAGATAGCATTTCAGACAACGAATACTCCTTTTTTCTTTCTGTATCAATATCTTCCTTTATTGATTGTAAATAAGCACCTTTGTCTTCAAGTATTTCTAATAACTCCATCAGATGCCTACTCGAGTCTGCAATGGTAAATAACTGCGCTACAACAATTTTGTCTCCCTTTAATAGAGAGGCTATTACTTCCGATAGCTTTGATCTATTTTTTGCCGAATCATGTTCTTCTTGATACATTTGCTCACATATAGGTTTCAGTATTTTTAACTGCTGCTCGCAGCTAGTATCTGCAATGGTAGGTCGCATATAACCATATTTCATCTTAATTGCCTCCAACATTATCTCTTCTCATTATTATAGATAGAAATTCTCTCCTTGTAAAAACTATCCCAAAATATATTCCTTTTTGGGAAAAAACATGGTAGACTTCTTTGTATCAAGCAGAAAGATATTGAGGTGAATCATTTGATTGAAAAAATAAAAAAGGAATGGTTTTCAAATATCCGTGGGGATATTTTATCAGGAATGGTCGTTGCTCTTGCATTAATACCAGAGGCGATTGCATTTTCTATCATTGCCGGGGTAGATCCGATGATTGGATTGTATGCCTCCTTTACTATGGCTGTGGTTATTTCGTTTACAGGTGGAAGACCTGGTATGATTTCAGCAGCAACAGGAGCAATGGCATTATTAATGGGGCCATTAGTTAGAGATTACGGATTAGAATATTTATTTGCTGCTACAATCCTTACAGGGATAATTCAGATTATTTTCGGCGTATTAAAAATTGCGAAGCTCATGAAGTTTATCCCGAGAGCAGTGATGATTGGATTTGTTAATGCTTTAGCGATCTTAATTTTTATGGCTCAAGTGCCACATCTTATTAACGTCACAAACATTACTTATTTATTTGTAATCATCACGTTATTAATTGTGTATATCTTGCCGCGATTTTTAAAAGTCATTCCAGCACCACTAATTGCTATTATTATTTTAACCGTTGTTGCTATTTTTGGAAATGTAAATGTAGCTACTGTTGGTGATTTGGGAAAAATTACGCAATCATTGCCATCTTTCTTTATTCCAAATGTACCGTTTTCCTTTGAGACGTTAGCAATTATTTTCCCATATGCGCTAGCTTTATCAATTGTTGGTTTATTGGAATCCTTATTAACTGCTTCTATCGTTGATGATGCAACAGATACAGACAGCAATAAAAACAGAGAAGCAAGGGGACAGGGAATAGCTAATATTGTTACAGGATTTTTTGGCGGAATGGCTGGCTGTGCGATGATTGGTCAATCTGTTATCAATGTGAAATCAGGTGGGAGAGGAAGACTCTCTACATTTGTTGCAGGTGTTTTTCTTATGTTTTTGATAATGGTATTAGGAAGTCTTGTTGTACAAATTCCTATGCCAGTCCTAGTTGGCATCATGATTATGGTGTGTATCGGCACCTTTGACTGGTCTTCCTTCAAGTACTTAGTTACTGCTCCAAAAGGAGATGCAATCGTTATGCTCGTAACCGTGATAATTGTTGTCGCAACCGATAATTTATCCATAGGGGTAATTGCTGGAGTTATTTTAAGTGCTGTCTTATTTGCTGCGAAGATTTCCCATGTGAAGATGCATAAACAGGAAACATCGCAAGGCTACAACTATGCAGTGGAAGGACAACTATTTTTTGCTTCTGTTGATAGCTTTGTTCAAGCATTTGATACAACGATTAAAAACAAAGAAATTTCCATTGATTTTACTAATTCTCATGTATGGGATGATTCTGCAGTCGGTGCCATTGATAAAATTGCGTTAAAGCTGAAGGAAAATCAAAATACAGTTACCATTACTGGCTTAGATTCTGCAAGTAAAAAGATTGTAGATAAACTTGCTGTATTTCCCAAACAAAATGCGAAATTATCTGATCACTAACTCAAAAGGAGCGTAAATCATGTATTCTACTATTCTTTTAGCAATTGACGGTTCAAAAAACTCGTTAAGAGCAACAACAGAAGCAGTGAAATTAGCTTCCCTTCAGAAGAATGCTGTAATTACAGTTGTTCATGTCCTAGATATCACTCAATCGAAATATGATGTATTGCACGCTCAAGGGAAGGCTGATTTAGAACTTACTAGGCGGAAAAAATTCGTATCAATGGAAGAATACTTACAATCCAATAATATCGCTTATAATCTACTATTTCTTCATGGAGAGCCGGGTCCTACAATTGTCGAGTATGCAAATCAAAATAGCTTTGACTTACTTGTCATTGGCAGTCGCGGATTAAATTCCTTGCAAGAAATGGTATTGGGAAGTGTTAGTCATAAAGTAATCAAACGAGTAAAATGTCCGGTTTTAGTTGTTAAATAAAAAAAGAGCTAATCAAATGATTATCCTGTTTGATTAGCTCTTTTTTATAGCCAATATCTACGAATTAGTTTTGATATAAATACGTTTTTACCCCTTGAATATGTAGCTTGATTTTATATAACCCTCCTGATTGTGGATACTTTTTTAATTCTTCATCATCCAAACCAGATCTCGCTGTCGTTATATATAACTCATTTAATTTTTCCCCTCCAAATGTACAAGAAGTCACATTCGGTACTGGCAAGCATATTTCACTTAATTTTTCCCCACTCTCTGGATTCCATCTAGACACTCTTCCTCCACCATAATGAGCAATCCATAGCATTCCTTCGCTATCAATTGTCATACCATCTGGGAATCCTTCTTCCTCTGAAAAATCAATAATCTGCTTTGCTTTTCCTAATTTTCCTGTTTCCAAATCATATTCATAACGTGTTACTGTTTGAGCAGGTGTATCAATATGGTATAAGTATTCATTATCACTAGTCCATGCCATGCCGTTCGAAATACTCAAATGACTTATTTTTTCCGTCCATTTTCCTTCATTATCAAGACAGTATAGTGCTGCATCTTTCGTCTTTCCATCTCTGCACATTGTACCTGCCCATAAACGACCATAAGCATCACATTTCCCATCATTAAAACGATTCTGTTTTAAATCTCGCTCTGGATCGCCAATAAACTTTAGTTGCTCTGTTTCTATATTTAAAAGATGAAAGCCATTATCTAATGTAACAATAAATTCTGTATCTTTTGTTATACAAGGGATAACAGCCGATACTTCACGTTCTAGTTGAACCTGTTTGTGCTCACCAGAAATATGGTTATACATATGTACTTTTTTTCCTTCAATATCTACCCAATATAAAATATTGTTTCTAAAATCCCAGCATGGTCCTTCTCCAAGCACAGCTTTTGCATCAAGTACTAATTCTAGATCCTCTATCATATGTTTCCCCCTCCAACTATGTATAATCTATCTCCTTGTCCTATACCTTTTCTAGATAGAAAAGAAACCCATATAATTAAAATTTTATAAAAATATGCTCCTTTTTATGTTTCAATCAATCAAATTCGGGATATTATAATAAAACTAGCTCCTTTCGTAAATGTAGCTCTGCTTTGGTTATGTTTTCTAGAAAACATTTTTCCAAATTAACCTACGAATTTACGAGTAAGGGGCTAGTTTTTATTTATGGGTACTAGACTTAAATAACCCTTTTATGGAATAAGCCTATCACAATCTCTCGGAAATGCGCTTGCTTCGCGAATATTACCAAGGTTTAGGAACTTCATTATAATCCGTTCTAAACCAATTCCAAATCCTCCATGCGGTGGAATAGCATATGCAAAAGAATCGATATATGCCTTAAATTCATTCGGATTTAGTCCCTTTTCTCTAAAAGAAGCTATTAGCTCTCCTTTACGATGAATCCTTTGCCCGCCAGAGGTAATTTCACTTCCTTTATATAAAAGGTCAAAAGAATCTGTCAGCTCAGGATTTTCCTTATTTGGCATGGTATACATCGGTCTTGTTGCTCTCGGATAGTTTGTTATAAACACAAAATCACTTCCATATTTATCCTTAACATAGTTTCCGATGCATTTTTCCCCTTCTGTATTTAAATCTCCTTCTGGAGAGTCCTTTTGATATGTCTCTTTTAATATAGCCTGTGCTTCTGCTAATGTCATTTTAGGGATTTCGTTCAACACTGGTATGTCGACCTGAAGAACGTCCAGCTGCTTCTGACAACGCTCCTTCACATATTGGAAAACATATTGAAGAACTCGCTTCTCCATCTCCATTACTTCCTCCACATTTTCAATGAATCCCATTTCTACATCTAACGAAATATATTCATTTAAATGTCTAGATGAATTATGCTCTTCCGCCCTATATACAGGGGCAATTTCAAACACCCTTTCAAAGCCCGCTCCTACCATCATTTGTTTATAAAATTGAGGGGATTGTGCTAAATAGGCACTTTTATCAAAATAGTTAAAGGTAAAAACATTTGCCCCGCCTTCTGCTCCTTGTGAAACTATTTTTGGAGTGAAAATTCTGGTAAACCCTTCTTGCATGAGAAAATCTGTAAAACCTTTCACGAACACGGATTGAATCGTAAATATTGCGTTTATTTGTTCATGTCTTAAGGATAGAACTCGATGATTCAGTAAATGATCTAAGCCGACATTCAGTTTTTTCTTATTAATTTCAAATGGCAATAAATCAGCTTCAGCTAGTACGAGGATTTCACTAACTTGAAGTTCCACTCCATTTGCTGTTTTATCTGTTTTTACAAGAATTCCGGTAACTTGAACAACACTCTCTGTCTCTATTTTCACCTGATTCTGCTCTTGCTCTAATACACATTGCAGCAACCCAGTGCGGTCTCTCAATAACAAGAAGCCTACTTTTCCTAGCTGGCGAATCTTTTTCACCCAGCCCTTTAAAACAACCTCTTTACCAATAAGCATATTACACTCAGAAATGAGCACCCTTTTTGAAGATTCCATATAACTGTTCCTCCTAAAGTTAGTAAAATTTTGATTCATATCGTTATCATCATCATCGTCCACGGCACTCACCTCCTTATTAGAAAAGCCCATCAGCCCCTGGGTGCCCAGGGCTAGACACTAAATATTCGTCTAAAAAAAACATAAAAAAATCCGCCCCTATAAAAGGGACGGATTATCCGCGGTACCACCCAAATTGTTTCATACAGAAACCACTTGTATCATAACGGTGATAACCGGTTACCTCTACTAGCATAATACGTTCAAAGTAACACTCACAGATGTCTTCTCCTAAGGCTTTTGCACAATCTTTTCAGCTACCGACTGCTCTCTTTCGAAAAAGGTTCTTAGGGTACTCCTTCTGATCAACATGTTCGCTCCATTAAATTATGTTCATTATAGACCTCTCTCCCCCTAATTTCAACTACTAAAAAAAGAAAATATAAATATTTCTGAATATGACTTTCCTTAAGAAGCATAAAGTTTACTAATACGATGTTACATTTGAGGTGATTATATTGAATACATTTCTCCACTCTGTTGAAAAAGAGCAACAAAAACGCATAAAAGAGCTTGTCGAGCTACAAAAGTCAGACGGTTCTTTTCATTTCCGGTTTCAAGGAAGCTTAATGACAGATGCTTTTTATATCATCACCATTCGAGCATTAAACATTCACACAGAAGAAGAAAACATCCACCTTTTAGCCAAAACACTGCGTAACGCCCAGCATAAAGAAGGCTATTGGAAAGCATATAGCGATGAACCAAACGGCCATCTCTCTGCTACCATAATTGCTTACACTGCCCTATTATATTCTGGCCTTTATGCAAAGGAAGACACACAAATGCAGAAAGCAAAAGCATTTATTTTAAAACACGGCGGCCTAGCGAAGGCTCATTTTATGATAAAATGGATGCTATCCGTGAATGGTCTCTACCCTTGGTCCCATATGATCTACATTCCAATGACATTTTTACTCTTGCCAACCTTTCAGCCTTTCAATTTCTACCAATTTAGTGCCTATGCTCGGATTCACTTCATTCCGATGTTAATAGCAGCCAATAAAAAATTCACAATCCAAACAAAAACCAAGCCACCGCTAGATGACCTATTTGTAAGAGATATAGCTCTTTATCCATCCTTTGATCACCTAGAAGAAGAGCGAAATCCCCTTACATTTCTTTGGAAAGAAATGAAACGAATCGGAAAGTTTCCAGCCTATCTTCATCACTTAGGCTTTCAATCTGCAGAAAAATACATGCTAGATCGATTAGAAGAGGATGGGACACTTTACAGTTATGCGAGTGCAACTTTCTTTATGATCTATGCATTACTTGCCCTTGGCTATAAAAAAAATTCTCCAGTAATTCAAAAAGCAATTGCTGGACTCACATCCCTTATCGATAAAAAAGGTAAGCAAAGTCACCTAGAGAACTCCACCAGCACGGTTTGGGACACAGGCTTAATCAGCTATACATTACAACAAGCTGGAATACCTACTGAATCTACTCCAATAATAAAAGCAACTAATTATTTGCTAGCAAAACAACATACAAAAAAAGGAGATTGGCAGGTTCATAACCCAAATTCGGAACCAGGAGGATGGGGCTTTTCTGATATTAATACGAATAATCCTGACAATGATGATACCTCTGCCGTTTTACGGGCCTTAACCGCAACCGCCTCATCAAACAAAACGGTTCATTACGCTTGGCAAAAAGGCACAAACTATTTATTATCCATGCAAAATAAAGATGGAGGGTGGGCAGCGTTCGAAAAGAATACCGATTGGGACATTCTCAAGATGGTTCCAATCGATAATGCAAAGGATGCTGCCGTGGATCCTTCTACCGCTGATTTAACTGGAAGAGTATTAGAATACTTTGGAAACTTTGCTCATCTTAACGACACACATCCTCATATAAAGCAGGCCGTCAGCTGGTTAATCAATAATCAGGAAAAAAACGGCTCTTGGTATGGCAGATGGGGTGTTTGTTATATTTACGGGACTTGGGCAGCACTTACAGGGTTAACAGCAGTTGGCATGAAACCAAATCACCCAGCAATCCAAAAAGCAATTGGTTGGCTGAAAAAAATCCAACACTCCAATGGAGGATGGGGAGAATCTTGTAGGAGCTGTGAAACTTCCATCTATGTTCCTCTACCATTTAGCACGGAATCACAAACAGCTTGGGCTGTTGATGCCTTAATTGCGGCAGGAGAAGGAGCAAGCAAAGAAGTGAAAAGGGGAATTCGTTACTTACTAGACGAAAAGAAAGAGGAACGCGCCATTACTTATCCTACAGGTATTGGGTTACCGAAACAATTCTACATTTATTATCATAGTTATAATAAGATTTTTCCTTTATTGGCTCTTTCCCATTATATAAACAAGGAGGCGCATAGTTGATCATGAATCTAGAATGTTTTTTCCGAAGCAAATTTATCATTCTTATAAACTTCGGAAAAACATTTTTTCCTATTTCGTTCGAATATTCTCGCTATGATTCTTTCTCAAAAGAAGGAAAAAAATCACTAAACCAATAGTTATAGAAATATGCCCTAATCCGGCAATTCCAGAGATGGCAGAATCTAAACCGCTGGATAAATCAAATTCAAGCACTTGCAGAGTTCCTCTTATCACCATTAATGTAATCGTTGATAGTAAACCAATATTATAAAAATAAAAGAACAAATCAAAATTTTTAAGTGTATGTATTTTCATCGTATAACAGAATAAATAGACGATTAGCATGATCATCATTCCTAAAGCAAACGAGTGAGTATGAACAACAGAGAGCTGCGTTTCCCCTGTGAAATCTCTCATTTTCGTAAACTCTCTATAGTAAACGCCACTAACTAAACCTAAAATTGTATAAAAGAAGGCTATATTCAATACTTTTTTCATCTCTCTACTTCCTTTCAAACCTAATAATCACTACCTACCATTCTAACAAAATACCAATCGGGATACTATGACAGTTTTGTGGCTAAAAAATCCTATTTATCCGGCTTTCCTCCTTTGCTTGATATAGGCAAATGTCCCTTGAAATTCTCCATTAAAAGTGCTATCCTATACAAAACATTCCAATTCATAGAAATCAATGAAGAGAAAAAGTACGTTTTGATATCCCTTTTAGCGAGCTGGGTATGGTGAAAGCCAGTAAGGTAACCGAAACGAAAAAATCATCTCTGAGATGCAAGGCTGAACAACTAGTAAGTCTTGACGGATTTCCACCGTTAAAAGGAACACGTATGATAGTACGTTGACTAAGCGCTGTTTGTTTTTTGTCAAACAGAATTTGGGTGGTAACGCGGGTTATGATAATACACTCGTCCCTTACTAAAGGGACGGGTGTTTTTTTTTTTCCTAAAAATATCTTTCTATACTGGAATGTTTATTAAATAGATGGAGGGATATAGATGGAAGTACAAAAAGAAACAGACAGAGCTCGTGAAAAAAGAATCCTGGCCTATTGGGAGGAAGAACAAATTTTTCCAAAGTCAATCGAACAGCGCAATAACAATGACACCTTTGTTTTTTACGAAGGACCACCAACTGCCAACGGCCTCCCACACGTCGGTCATGCACTTGGAAGAACCATCAAAGACATCATCGCAAGATTTCAAACAATGAACGGCAAACAAGTCATTCGTAAAGCAGGCTGGGATACACATGGACTTCCTGTTGAATTAGGGGTCGAAAAGGCGCTAGGTATTTCTGGAAAACAAGAAATTGAGAACTATGGCATTATTCCTTTTATTGAAAAATGTAAAGATAGTGTATTTTCCTATGAAAAACAATGGCGAACCTTTACAGAGGAATTAGGATATTGGGTTGATATGGATCATCCCTACATGACCATGAGTAATGAATACATCGAATCGGTTTGGAATATCCTTGGTACTATTCACGAAAAAGGCTGGTTATATAAAGGGCATCGCGTTTCACCATACTGCCCAAGCTGCCAAACCTCCTTGAGCTCACATGAGGTCGCACAAGGCTATAAAGATGTAAAAGACTTGAGTGCAACAGTTAAATTTAAGCTTGCCACAAAAGAAAACGAATATATACTCGGTTGGACAACGACTCCTTGGACATTGCCAGCAAATGTCGCCTTAGCGGTTCACAAAGATTTAGACTATGTTAGAGTAAAAGTAGGAGAGGAAATATTCATCGTTGCAAAAGATAGATTACAGCCGGTAATCGGCTTAGAAGGGGAAGTCCTTGAAACTTTGAAGGGATCAACATTAGTAGGACTTTCCTATACAGCACCATTTTCATACGTTCAAGTGGAAAAAGGGCACACCATTCATCATGGTAATTTCGTCACAAACGATAGCGGAACAGGAATTGTCCATATCGCTCCAGCGTACGGTGAGGATGACTATCGTCTTGTGCAGACAAACAATCTTTCTTTTGTCCATGTAGTGGATGAAAGGGGAAGGTACAAGGAAAGCATTACACCATTAGCCGGTTCCTTTGTAAAAGACGGGAAGGTTGATGTAGAGATAATCAAGCTACTCCATCAAAAAGGATTGTTATTCCATAAAGAGAAATATGAACATTCTTACCCGCATTGCTGGCGCTGCGACACACCGCTTTTGTATTATGCCACAGAAAGCTGGTTTATTAAAACAACTGCTGCAAAGGAAAGGTTGGTTGCCAAAAACCAAGAAGTAACTTGGTACCCTGAGCATATAAAGAATGGTCGATTTGGAAATTTCCTCGATGGTTTAGTTGATTGGAATATTAGTCGTAATCGATATTGGGGAACTCCCTTAAATGTTTGGCAATGCACATCCTGTCAAAAGGAGATTGCTCCCAAAAGCATTTCTGAGGTAAAAAACTATAACAAAACTCCGATTGATGATGTGGAATTGCACAAACCATATGTAGATGAACTTGTCTTTACTTGTCCATCCTGCAGTGGAGATATGTACCGGACACCTGAGGTAATTGATGTATGGTTCGATAGTGGCTCCATGCCCTTTGCCCAATATCATACCCCATTTGAAAATAGCGAACTGTTTCAAAAACAGTTTCCAGCAGATGTTGTTGTAGAAGGCATTGATCAAACAAGAGGATGGTTTTATTCTCTTTTAGCAGTTTCTGTCCTTTATTCGGGAGAAGTTCCCTATAAAAATGTTCTTGCCACAGGGCATGTATTAGATGAACTCGGACAAAAAATGTCCAAAAGTAAGGGGAATGCACTAAATCCGATTGAGCTTATCCAAACATATGGTGCAGACGCTCTGCGATGGGCGCTTGTTGCAGATAGCGCTCCATGGAACCAAAAAAGATTCTCAGAAAAAAATGTCCAAGAAGCAAAATCAAAAATGATTGATACATTCTTAAGTTTATTTCATTTCTACTCTTTATACGCAGAAATTGATCACTTTGATCCGAAATTGCCAAAGATCAAAAACATTCCTATCATGGACCGTTGGATTCTCTCTCGATTAACGACAACAACGGTTGTGGTAAAAAACGAGATGGAAAATTATCAGCTTACAAATGCAGCCAGAAAAATCGGGGAATTAATGGATGACGTGAGCAATTGGTATATTCGCAGAAATCGAGAACGATTTTGGATAGCAGGAATGCCAGAAGATAAAGTTTCTGCTTTTCAAACCCTTTATACAGTATTAATTCGTTTATCACAATTATTGGCTCCATTTATTCCTTTTACTTCTGAAAGCATTCATCTTGCTTTAACAGGGAAAAGTGTCCACTTAACTAGCTTTCCTTCTACTATTTCAAAATGGAGAGATAAGCAATTAGAGGAGCAAATGGAAAAAGTGAAAGAAGTGGTGGAGCTAGGGAGAAGCCTTCGTCACCGTTATCAAATAAAAACAAAACAACCGTTAGCAACTTTACTGATTGTGTCCGCAAACAATAACGAAGCTATCGAATTTTTACAGTTTGAGTCGATTATAAAAGATGAACTGAATGTGAAACACATCAACTGGGTAGATTCTGCCGATGATTACGTTCATTATTCCCTAAAGCTTGATTTTAAAAAGGCAGGACCTAAGTTAGGGAAAAACGTAAAGAGTGCAAAAGATATATTACAGAATGCTACAGAAGAACAAATAAATTTCTTTCTAAATAAAGGATATTTAACTGTTAAACTAGAAAGTAAAGAAAGCATTACCTTAACAGAAGAAGAAGTAATACTCCAAAGAAAGACGAATTTGCCTGGTTATGAAGAGGCCTCCAATAAACATTTCACCGTGATGCTCGATACTACTATATCGGAAGCATTAAAAAAGGAGGGAAATATCAGGGAACTCATTCGGTCTATTCAGGATTTGCGAAAAGATAAAAATCTGCCTATTGATAAAAAAATCGATTTATTTATTGATGGGTCTACCACTTTTATCAAAACAATGAAAGAATATGATTTTCTTATCCATAAAGGAGTTATTATTCATCAGCTTTTCTTTGAAAGAATAGAGAATATGAAAGAAATTCAAATAGACGGCGAAAATGTATACATTGGCATGAAATAACCATATCAAGGCTGTCTCAAAGCTAGGTGAAAACCTATTTGAGACACCTTTTTTCTTTTCATTAGAAGTTTTTCTAAAAGAAATTGGCTGTTAGCTGTTCTATTTTTTCCATATTAGATTATACTATTGGGCAGGGGTGAAAAAAATGTACAAACTATTATCGCATAATGACCTTGATGGGGTCGGCTGCGGCATTATTGCAAAACTTGCTTTCGGAGAGGACGTAGAGGTTCGTTATAACTCCGTTTCTTTTCTGAACCAAGAAGTAGAAAAGTTCTTAGATCAAAAAACAGAAGATACCTTTCTCTTTATTACCGACCTTTCTGTCAATGAAGAAAATACGATTCGACTAGATGACTATTATAAAAAGGGTGGAAAAGTACAACTTATTGACCATCATAAGACAGCTCTTCATTTAAATGATTTTGAATGGGGCTTTGTGTCTGTTCAAGATGATGAAGGAACACTAACAAGTGCCACTTCTTTATTATATGAATACCTTGTCAAAAATGAATATATGAGTCCCTCTCCAGCCATTGCAGAATTTGTTGAGTTAGTAAGACAATATGATACATGG
Source organism: Niallia sp. HCP3S3_B10 (assembly GCF_052064465.1). Lineage (NCBI taxonomy): Bacteria > Bacillati > Bacillota > Bacilli > Caryophanales > Bacillaceae > Niallia > Niallia sp. HCP3S3_B10. The sequence goes on from NZ_JBQHVO010000019.1 coordinate 23,781, forward strand.
GGTGCGATGCGTTCTCCTATAACAGCATAAAAAGCTGGAAATGGAGGGGCTAACAAGTCTTAAAGACAATGTTAGCAACAACTGATTCCTTGAAAAGTGGAATGAGGTTTATCATGTCGAACCGAAGCACTTTCCTTAATACTCCAACATGCGTATGGCTCTGATAGAAGTCATGGGTGTGAAGCTTGGTGAAGTCGGCTGAATGTAACCTAATTAGTCTATAAATGGATTATATGGTTACAGATAGGTCGGAGGGCTATAAAACGGATATGGTGAGAATGATTCATAAGAATCTGACGAAGTTGCGAATGTAAGGGTCTAGATGTCGAAGTGGTACGAAAGTCCACTGCCACTATTGTGGCGTGCAATACCGAAAAGTAGGTTTCCCATGGGACGAAATTCGGGATAGTGAACAATGACACTATAATGTGCACAGGCTTATAGTAACCACCTAAGTCCGTATGGTAACAGCTAAAGGAATCGGAACGTAGAAAGCAAGGAACACTTATTAAACACCTATCAGTGGAGTGTTACATGGCAACATGTTTAATCCTTGTGAGAGTAGGGGCACAGTACCAATGAAACGTGTAATGAACGTGGAGGGATAGCCCCAAGTCTTTCTGAATATAGTTAGTTAAATTATCTAAAAGTGAACTTCATCGGTCGAGTAGGAATGTGGGAACTAAGCACAGGAATTTGGTGATTAGCCACAATGAAGACGACTTTACGTCAATGGGAATACTATTCAATGACGGAAACATTCTCTACCTTGTACAAAGAAAGTCAAAAAGATAAGAAATTCAACAGACTTTATGAACTAATAATATCTGAAGAAAATATCCTTCTGGCTTACAGGAAAATCAAGAAAAACAAGGGTTCTGGGACACCTGGGACGGATACTTACACGATTGAAGAATATAAAAACATCGGTAAAGATGATTTTATAAGAACAATTCGTAAATCTCTAAACAACTACAAGCCGAAACCAGTTAAAAGAGTTTTGATTCCCAAAGAAAATGGTGATACAAGACCTTTAGGGATACCTACAATGTTGGATAGATTAATCCAACAAATGATTAAGCAAATTTTAGAACCAATTGCCGAGGCAAAATTCTTCAAACATAGTTATGGTTTTAGACCACTAAGAAGTGCACATCATGCAATATCAAGATGTAACTTTCTAGTCAAAACTGCAAAATTGCAGTATGCAGTAGATATGGACATCAAAGGATTCTTTGATAATGTAAACCATAGGGTTCTCATCAAGCAATTATGGAATATGGGAATTCAAGACAGAAGAGTTCTTGTGATAATTGGAAAAATTCTAAAAGCGCCAATCAGAAATGTAGGAATACCAACAAAGGGTACTCCTCAGGGAGGAGTTCTTTCACCACTACTATCCAACATAGTTTTACATGATTTAGATATGTGGATAGCAAGTCAATGGGAAGACCATCCCTCACATTTCGATTACTCAACTAACAGTCACAGAAACCATGCGTTGAAGAAAACCAAACTCAAACAAGGTTATCTTGTAAGATATGCGGATGACTTCAAAATCTTAACTACAGATGTTAAGACAGCATACAAATGGTATCATGCAGTTAGACTTTATCTGAAAGATAGATTGAATTTGGATATTTCACCTGAAAAGTCCAAAGTAATAAATCTTAGGAAACAAGGGACAGAGTTCTTGGGTTATCGAATTAGGGCAGTTAAACATAAAAGTGGTTTTGTCACTCGTAGTGATGTCAGAGATAAAAGTATCAAGAGAATAAAGGCACGAGGCAGAGAAATAATTTTAGAAATACGAAACTCTCCAACAGCAGGAAATATTCAGAAATGGAATAGTTTTGTTTTAGGAGTTCATGGATACTTCAAGCATAGTTCGTTGGTATCCATAGTATTTGCAAGAATTGCCTACGACCTATCTCGACTGCAATACAATCGTTTTCGTCCGATTGGAAAGTTTGTGTCAACCGCAAATGCACCGCCTTCGTATAAAAAGTTCTATGGTAAAAATAATGCAAAGACTTGGAAAATCAGTGGAAGGTTTTTATACCCAATAACGGATATTAAATTCAGTCCAGCTATGAACTTTAACCAAAATCTTACGGTTTTCACCGAACGGGGAAGACAGTTGATTCATAGTAAACTACAAGCGGATATTGGGTATCAAATAACGATACTCGCTAAACATCAATTTGTAGGATATAGTCTTGAATTTATGGACAATAGAATTTCAAGATACAGTATGGTACAGGGCAAATGTGAAATTACTGGAGAATTCTTAGAAGCCGATTTAGTACATTGCCATCATTTTATTCCTTCAGATATCGGTGGTACGGATGAGTACAAAAATCTAAGAATTATTCATGTTGATGTACACAAATTAGTACATGCAACGGATAGCAATACAATTCAGCGATTGAAAAATGGACTAAACTTAAACACAAACCAATTGAACAAGTTAAACTCATATCGCAAGGTTTGTAACTTAGAGATGATTTAATCTAACAAGAAAGATGGAACGCCGTATGCGGTGAAAATCGCACGTACGGTGTGGAGCAGGGGAAAGGATGGAGATAACCTCAAAATCCCACCTATTGCTATATTGGGAAAAAAACAATAATCTAGCAGCACAACGTTTAAACGCACTTTTTTATCTTATTTCTTTTGACGAATTCGTTGAAAAAATGGTAACACGCTTAAAGGCAAATGATCACTTCTTTTTTGATGAGTTAGAAGTACAAATACTAGATATGGAAGAGAAAAAAATTGACCGTTATATTCGCCGCAAAAGACGGGAACTTGTCCAAAAAGAAATTGATGGTTTATATGCTGGCGTGGTTTATGCCGAACAATATCATTCTGAATTAGGGAATGAGCTTGGAAAGGAATATCCTCATTTAGATTACATAGCAATTGTTAATATTGGCGGAAAAAAACTTGGTTTCCGTACAATTCATGACCATGTTGATGTATCAAAAGTAGCTGGCACCTATGGAGGTGGCGGTCATGTGAAGGCTTCTGGCTGCAACTTAACCGATAAGGCTTACCAAAATTACTGCTTAGATACCTTTGCATTAGAACCACTACGTGAAGATCCGAAAAAGAATGAATACAATAAAAAGGATTCTCCACTTGGTACTCTATTTGAAAACAAGCAGGACGAAGTGTTCTTCCTTTATCAGGTGAGTAGAAACCAGTGGGCCATTAACCAGAAAAAAACAAAGCTCCAACAAACTTTTTCTACCTTCATGCAAGGAGAAATTTTCCTACGCAGAAATTATGGAGTATGGCTGGCAAGAGATGATAAATATATTCGCTATGTGATGGACTTTGTAAAGCATAAATAATAGGTAAAGAGGTTGGGACGTAAGCAATTTAACTAACAATATGTACGAACAATTGTACAATTTATACTCATAAATAATCGTTTTTATCGTTTTAGAAAAGGTTTAAAAACGAAGTGAAATGGAGCAGAGGACGGCTCGACTCCTGCGGGAAATAGAGACGCTTTAGACCCCGCAGGATCAGCTTCCTCCTCGGCGCATCGTGCGTCTGTAGCGCAATGGAACGACCTAGTTTTTACACTTGACTATATTTAAAAACATAGATAACCATCATGAGAAGCTTTATTTAAGAGCTAAATTAGAGATTGTTCGTCTTTAAAGATTAGTTATTTAGTTTTGGCCCAGCCTCTTGTTAATTAAATTTCTCAAGTCCATTTAACAACTACTCCTAGCATCCAGGGGCTAATCCTAAACTGCTGCCCTCTGCATTTCTTTTTAAAAATCAATCATTGCTCCTCTTTCATCAAAAACGGAACTCGGATTCCAAGCTACTTCCCAAAGATTATTTTCTGGATCTGCGAAATAAGAGGTTCTGCCGCCCCAAAAAGCATCACTTGGCTCTCTAAGAATTTTCCCGCCTGCCATTCTCACCTTTTCCATAACACTATCTACTTCCTCTGCTGCATTTACATTGATTGCAAAAGTAACTCCCCTAAAGCCTTCGATCGGACTTTGAAGCTCCACCCCAGCATCCTTCGCCAATTCCTCTAAAGGAAACAATGTTAAGAAAACACCAGCGGTCTTAAAAACAGCATATTCATCTGAGCTAGCTTCCGTTTCCTCCCATCCTAGAAGTTGATAAAACTTACGCAATTCTGGTAATCTCAAAGCTCCTAATGTTAGCAATGAAACCCTCTGTGGAACCATACAAATCCCCACCTTCTTCCTATTTTTTATTTATAAGTTCGCTGGTTCTGCAAGATTTTCCTTTAAAAATATTTCGCTATTAAAACAGGCTTCTTATTACTAAACAGAGCGAAAATCATCCCAATAAAGAAGAATAGAAGACTGCTGACTAAGCCAATCTCTATTTTCCTTGCTCTATTTCAAAGTATACGGAGAATTTCGTGCCCTTCTCGCTTGTCTGAACATTTATTCTTGCCATATGACGTTCTGCTATTCGATAACATACTGCAAGTCCCAGTCCTGTACCATTGTCCTTCGTTGTAAAAAAAGGCGTTCCTAGCTTCTTTAATATTTCCTCATCAATCCCATTACCGCTATCGATAATTTCCAACACAAGATGCTTTCCTTTACAGAATGTTCTTATTGTAAGAATTCCTTCTGTCTCCATTGCCTCTAATCCATTTAATGCAAGGTTAAGTAAAAGCTGCCGTATTTCTTTCTCATCCAAATAGAGTTCTGGACAAACTCCTAATTGAAGATTAACCTTTTTTCCTGTCAATAAGGCCTCTGCATTAATTAATGGATATATGATTTCAATAATTCTATTTAACGAATATCGCCTCTTATCACTTGTCTTGTTTTTGGCTAACGTAAGGAATTCCTTGATTATCTTATTAGCTCGATCCAATTCATCAATCATTAATTCCATATGTTCTAATGACAGATTAGATGGATTAGATTTTCCAATTTGTAGGAATCCATGAACTGTTGTCATTGGATTTCTAATTTCATGTGCGATGCCCGCGGCCATTTCTCCGACTAGATTTAATTGATCTAGCCTTGCCATTTCCTTTTCTAAAGCCAATCTTTCTGTTATATCATTTAATACAATTAATACACAATTATTATTCTTAATTGTTATTATTTCGGTGGATAATAACCCCTGCTTTTGTTCTCCATTCTTTATCGTGAAAATGACTCTTTGATTTTTTAAAGGGAACTGCCAATCTTCCTCATGAAAGTTCTCTTCTATTCCATTTACATCTTTGAAAATCTTCCAATGATAGCCGTCTTGCTTTAGCTCCTCCATCGTATATCCTGTACTCTTTACCCAATTTTTATTTACAGCAATAAATGCAGGCTCTTCCATGGAGCGTATTGCCATCAAGCATGGACTTGCTTCAAATATTTGCCGAAAACGTCCTTCCGAAAGCATTAGATCATCTGTTACCTTCGATTTTTCTTCTCGTTCTCTATGTAGCTTATGATTCATGGATAGCAGTTCTAGCGTCCTTTCTTCCACGGCATGTTCTAGTTGATCCACTTGTTGCTTTCTTAAGCGTTCTACCTCTTTTCTTTCGGAAATATCACGAATCGTACACACAAATAGTTGGTAATCTTCAACCATTGCGTCCCCAATATATAGATCAACAGGAAAAACAATATTATTCTTTCGCTTAGCTTTTGCCTCTATCATTCTACCAATAAAATTTGGAACTAACATATCAAAGGTAATAGGTGTCTCTATAGAAACCTCTGATTCAATCGAATGTAAAAGCACTTCAATAGAAGAACCGATTAAATCTTCTTCTACATAGCCAAACATTCTTCTTACACTTGGATTTACACTAATAATTGTTCCTTCTTCATCAAAAGTAACAATCGTATCCTGCAATGCTTTCTGTAAGATTGAAGAAAAGACTGCATTTTTAGTTAAATCCATTTTGGTTATTCTTAGTTCCTTATTCATTTTTTCCAATTCAGATGTTGTTTGCCAGTTCATCTCATGGAGGCTTTTCGTATGGCTTTCATAGATTTGAACAAACTGAGCCACTTTGCTTTTCAACGCTTCTGGATTAAATGGCTTTACAATATAATCAATGGCACCTACTTGATATCCCTGCATAATATGTTGCATATCTTGACTGATAGCGGTAATAAAAATAATAGGTATATGACGGGACTTTTTTCGTTCTTTAATCAATTTTGCTGTTTCAAACCCATTTAGCCCTGGCATTTGGACATCTAACAAAATAACGGCAAAATCATATGTCAAAATGAATTTTAAAGCTTCTTCCCCTGATTTTGCAAAAACTAAATGATACTGAGAATTGTTTAACACTGCTTCTAACGCTAAGAGGTTTTCTTGTAAGTCATCTACCATTAAAATATAGATTGGTTCCGATACTGAAGCAGATAGATTTTTCTTTTGTTCTATAGATTGAGCCGAATATTGCATAATTATATTTGAGCCTCCTATCTATTAACAAGCCATTTACTAACATTACTTGAATATCAGTATCGTCCTTCTATTCTTTATAAAGCCAAACTTGAATTAGCGAATATAACTGTTCCAAATTTACTGGTTTACTAATATAATCAGATGCACCTGCTTCTATACATTGTTCTCGATTATGTTTCATCGCTTTTGCAGTTATTGCAATAATGGGCAATGTTTTAAAATCCTCCTTTTTTCTTATGATGGAAATAGCTTCTAAGCCGCTCATTTCAGGCATCATAATATCCATTAATACAAGATCAACGTCTGGATTTGCTTCTAAAAGACTTATGCCATCCCTGCCATTTTCCGCATAAAGGATATCAATATTGTACTCTTCCAATGCAGCATGGATGGAAAAAATATTACGGATATCATCATCTATAATTAATACCTTTTTCCCTTTCAGATTAGCATTCTCATTAGAATGGATTATATCGATCACTTCTTCTTTGGCTGCAGCAGTCTGTTGGTAGCTCTCTTCCTTTAGCAATCTCTCATTAAGTAATACCGCATCCTTCTGTTTTTGGCCCATTGTAGGTAAATAGATAGAAAAAGAACTTCCCATCCCTTCCATACTGATTGCCTCCAATCTACCTCCTAGCAAATGAGTAATTTCCTTACAGATTGACAACCCCAGACCTGTCCCCCCATATCTTCTGCTAATTGTTCCATCAGCCTGCTTAAAAGGCTCAAAGATTATATCCATTTTCTCCTTTGGAATTCCAATCCCAGTATCCTTTACGGTGAAGGATACTACGCCTTCATTAGCATTAGCTAACTTAGTAGAATTTTCCAATCGAATAGACAATTCTACCCTTCCCTTTTCCGTAAATTTAAAAGCGTTTGACAATAAATTTTTTAATACTTGGTTCAGACGATGGGCATCTGTTTCAATAAAAGTGGGAACCTCTTTCGCCATTTTTATTGAAAAATCAAGTTTTTTCTTATTAGCAATAGGAGCAAATTGGTTTTTCAGACAACTTTGAATTTCCTCCATCTTTACTGGTTCTACTATTATTTCCATCATGCCTGTCTCAATTTTTTCTAAATCCAATATTTCATTGATCAATCTTAATAATTCATTTCCAGAAAAATAAATGGTCTGCAAATATTGAATTTGTTTCGCATTTAAATTTTCATTTTCTTTTTCCACTAACATTTGTGATAAAATTAGCATGCTATTTAAAGGGGTTCTAAGCTCATGAGACATATTTGCCAAAAACTCAGATTTATATTGGGAGCTATAGACTAACTGTTCCGCTTTTTCCTCTAACTCTTTCCCTATTTGCTCAAGGTCTGCATTTTTCTCCTCTGAAACTCGATATTGTGTCTGTAGCTCCTCATTAATCGCCATTAATTCCTGCTGTTGAGCCTGTAACTCTTCTGATTGACTTTGCAGCTCCTCTGTTAAACGTTGCTCATCCTCTAATAATCGCTTAACTTCCAGTCGATTGATAATCCCATGAATGGATATACCTAAATATTCCACCACCTCTTTAAGTAAGCGTTGTTGAACAGGTCTAAAATATTGTAAAGAGGCAAGTTCCACAATGGCTAATACTTTTCCTTCATAGGAGATCGGATGAATAAGAACTTGTTTTGGTTCTGCTTCTCCTGAACCAGATTTAATCTTTATGTATTCTTTCGGAATGTCTATTAAACTGATACTTTTATTTTCCTTCGCTGCTTGTCCTACTAATCCTTCTCCTAGCTGTATAATCGGGGACCTTCCTTGGTCATGGAAGGCATATTGAGCTATTTCTTCTAGATAGTGCGCTTGTTCCTGTTTATTTATTTGATAAAAGATTCCATATTGTGCTCCAACTACTGGTGTAATCTGACTAATAAAATAATCAGCAAGCGACTCCATTGTTTCTACCATTGAAAAACCTGTTGTAATTTCTGCCAAACGTGAATCTAACCAGCTTTTTTCTTCTGCTTTTGCCCTGCTTTCTATTTCATCTTTGGAATACTTTTCTAAAGTCGTTACCATTTCATTAAAAGCACGCGCAATTTCTCCTACTTCATCCTTTGAATCAATTTCTAATCGAGGAAATTTTATTCCCTTTTTATAAGAGACACCAGACATGACAGTTGTGACTTTATTTAAGTTTCTTGTTAACCCTCTTATTAAATAAATGGCAATAGCAATACTGCTAGCAACTCCGACAATTATATAAATATATGTCATCACTACAACGATATCGTAGGTTTTCTTTGAACTTTCTAGATCATCTTGCATATCTTTAAGCTGTATCGAATATAAGGAGTTAGCAATTTCTAACAGCCTATTTTTTTCATCATTTTCTCTAATCCAAAAATCCGAATCCATTTTTTTGTCTTCTGCTTCCACTATTTGCTGTCCCTTTTCTTCAAAGACATCATAAATGGTCGAAAACTGTACTAATAATTCCTGCGTTTCTTCTCTTTTGTCTTGATCTATCAAGAAATTATACGCTTTATTTATTTCCTTACGTGTTTCTTCCATTTGACTTATTGTTCTATCATTTAAATTTTTAGACGATTGCGAGGACAATTCATAGATTTCTCTACTTAAATTATTAATTTCATTTTTTAAAATATATGCAGCATCTATTCTTTCTGTCTTATCATTAACAAGTACATGCATGTTGTCATTTTGCTGCCGAAGCATACCCATAAGTACAATAATTAGAATGGTAATTAAAACAAAGATAATTCCTAAACCAAAATAAAGCTTTGTACTAAATCTCATGTATCCTCCTATTAATCTACCAATTTAAATGAGCGCCATGTTTAAACTGGTCGGGATTTTTTTAAAAGTTATGAAAATAATACCATTATACAAAAATTATATGTTAAACGGGACAAGGATACAATATGATAATTGGATGAAACTTGAAGCCACTAGAAGAACGATCAAATGTTAGGAGCGCAGTAAAGTCTACTTCCTAGAATGGGGGCAGTGCTTCAAACAATATAACTGCCTGTCCAAAAAAGCATATAAAAAAAAACCCTAAACCATCTCATTTGGTTAGAGGTTCAAGAGCTTTTTATAGTAAATATGTCGTAATTCACCTGAATCTTTATAGGCATTATCTAATATTTCTTCTAAGATTGCATGGGAAACTTCAGGAGGAAGTGATTTTTGCTTTAAAAGGTTTCGAACCTCATATAAAAAGTCAATATACGCAATATAGTTATCATCATACTTCTCTTGCCATACTTCCTTCATTCTTTTAGCCAATTTTGGACTGGCACCATTCGTAGAAACACTTAAATGTAATCGCCCTTTTTTAAAGCTAGCTGGGATTTGACAATTTCCCTCTTCATAGGCAGATGCATCATTTACTAAGCTGATCGATTTAAGTCTTTGCGTGATACGGCGATTTTCTTCCACCTCATTTGTTGCAGCAATGGTTAGAAAAGCATGGGAAAAATCTTCTTCAACTGCTTTTCTTTGAATCAGCTTTATTTTCTCACCTTTTGAAAGCTCTTCTATTTCGCTGCATGCTTTAGGACTGATTACCGTCACCTTGGCTTCTTCCTCTAAAAGCATCATTACCTTTCGATAGGCAATCTTGCCGCCACCAACTACCACACAATGCCTATCTTTTAGCTCAACTAGTAATGAGATCATATTCATTACCTACCATCATTTCATCTATTCTCTCTTTTAATATCCCTGCTATTAATGGGTCATAGCCTAAATAAGGAGCGAGGACGTATTCTTTATCGATACTCTTTATTTTATTTATTGTTTTTTCCATCGATTTCATTAAAACTCCGGTAAACAAAAGATATGGAATAACTAACACATGGCGATAGGAAGATTGGTCAGCCATTTGAAGCGCTTCTTCAAAGCTAGGCTGTGCAGCAGTTAAATAGCAATCCTGTACAACAATTCGGTCTACTTCCGTTTCAATTAGGGAAGCGATTTTGCATAGATCCCGTTTTACATCTGGGTCACTGCTGCCACGCCCAACAAGAATAACAAGTACTTCCTCCTTTGTTTTCTTATAAATAGATGTACGTTTAATCTTATCTGCAACAATTTCAACCATTTGAGGATGAACACCGATTGGTTTGCCATATTTTATGTGAACATCGGGATATTCTATCGAAAGTTTTTCTAATATTTCCGGAATATCTTTTTTAGCATGTGCTGCCGTGAGAAGCAACACAGGGATGATATAAACAGTAGTGGCTCCTTTTTCAATACAATTTCGAAACCCCTCTTCTATGGAAGGCTCCGACAATTCTAAAAAGGAGTATTCTTGTATCCCTTTAAATTCATTGCTCTCCATACACTTCTTTACAAAGGAGATAGCCTGCTCACTGGCTTCCTTTACCCTGCTTCCATGACAGATATATAATATTGCCTCCACTATAAAACCACCTCTTTTGGCATGTCCTCTCCGAAGCTTTCTTCAAACCATTGGATTTTCTCTCGCATTTTTACTACCTCTCCAATGACAATCATACATGGATTTTCAATTTTCCCTTTTACCGCATCTTCTATCATATGCTGCAAATCCGTTACAATCGTCTTTTGCTTTAGAGTTGTCCCCCAATTTATTAAAGCTACAGGGGTTGTGCTATTTTTTCCAAAAGAGAGCAGCTTTGACTGAATAGATGGAAGATTTTTTACTCCCATATAGATAGCAAGGGTATCAATTTGCGAAAGTGCTTCCCATTTTATATGGTCTTCCTCCCCATTTTTCATATGCCCTGTTACAAAAGCAAAGGAGGATCCATAATTACGGTGCGTCACCGGAATACCTGCATAGCTTGGTGCAGCAATGCCTGCTGTAATTCCTGGCACAATTTCAAAGGGAATCTGATTTTTGACTAATTCTTCCGCTTCTTCTCCTCCCCGTCCAAATACAAATGGATCTCCACCTTTTAGCCTTGTCACTGTCTTTCCTTTTTTGGCATGCTTAATTAGTGTTTGATTAATCAATTCCTGCTTCATAGCGTGGTGATGGGGAAGCTTGCCACAATAAATCAGTTCTGCCTTAGGTCTTGCATATTCTAATAACTCTCGATTTACTAAGCGATCATATAAGATAACATCTGCATTTTTGATACACTTTAGTCCTTTTACCGTTATTAAATCTGGATCTCCTGGTCCTGCACCAACTAGATATACTTTCCCCATTTTATCCACCCTTCTCGTTGTTTCTCTTAGGTTAATGAAAAGAGGGGAAAGGAAATACCAATGAACGGATAGTTATCCCACAGACCACGCCCAGGTTTCTCCTTTTCCCTACATTAAGAGATGTAATATTCTTTTTCTTTTAAATATTGTACGATTTGTTCCACACACTCATCAATAGAATATTTTTCTGTATCCACTACTATTTCGGGATGAACGGGCTCCTCATATGGAGAACTAATCCCTGTAAAATCTTTAATGATGCCTTTCCTTGCCTTCTCGTACAAGCCTTTCGGATCCCTTGCTTCACAAGCCTCTAAAGAACACTTTATATATACTTCAATAAACTCGTTTTCTTCTAATAAAGCTCTAACCCTATCACGATCTTCACGAAATGGAGAAATGAAGGCAGTTAGTACTACATGCCCACTATCTACAAAAAGCTTACTTACTTCTCCAATCCTTCTGATGTTTTCTTTTCGATCCTCATCAGAAAATCCTAAGTCTTTATTAATTCCAAAACGAATATTGTCTCCATCTAGGACATAGCTATTTGTCTGATCGTCAAATAATCTTTTGGCGACAGCATTTGCAACCGTCGATTTTCCAGAGCCAGATAACCCTGTAAACCATAGGACATAGCTATGATGCTTATTTTTTTCTCTTCTATCCTTTTTTGTTACAGCATGATCATGCCATGTGATATTTGTACTTTGGCTCAAAACGTTCTCTCTCCTTTAAGAATGGATTTCTTGTTTTTGTAACCCTTTGATTAGCACTTCCACTACTTCTTTACGGCTAAATGTACTTGGTGGAATTTCTCCGTTTCTTAAAAGTTCACGAACCTTTGTACCAGATAAAATTTCATGATGTTCACTACCGTGTGGGCAAGTCTTTGTAGAAGCCATGTTTTCACATTTCTTACAATAGAAACTATGTTCAAAGAATAAAAGATTAATGCCTAGCTCATCTTGGGTAAATTGAGCAAAGATTCTTTGTGCATCATATGTTCCATAGTAGCTTCCAACTCCTGCATGATCACGACCTACAATAAAATGAGTACAGCCATAGTTCTTTCTTACCATCGCATGGAACACCGCTTCTCTTGGGCCTGCATAGCGCATAGCAGCTGGAAATACAGCTAAGAAAACACGATCTTCTGGATAGTAGTTTTTCAATAGGACTTGATAGCTTTCCATACGAACATCTGCGGGAATATCATCAGACTTTGTTTCTCCTACCAATGGGTTTAAAAATAGACCATCGACAATTTCAAGCGCTGATTTTTGAATATATTCATGAGCACGGTGAACTGGATTTCTTGTTTGGAACCCTACTACTGTCTTCCAGCCCTTTTCCGCAAACACAGCTCTTGTTTCTGCTGGATCTAAGTAAAAACTACTAAAATCTGTTTTATCTACTTTCTTTACTAGTTTAATTGGTCCGCCAAGATAAATATTTCCTCGGTCAAACATTTTCTTAACACCCGGATGTGCTAAATCATCTGTACGGTAAACAGATACTGCCTCTTTATCTTTATCTGGAATGTAAATATCCTCTACTGTCAGTACACCATACACTTCTCCTTGATATACTAATTTAACTGTATCGTGAAGATTAATAGATTCTGATTGTTCCTGTGAAATAGGTAATGTAATAGGAATACTCCACACTTCTCCAGTAGATAAGTGCATATTTTCCACAACTGCTTCATAATCTTTTTGTGATAGAAATCCGGTTAGCGGGCTATATGCTCCGTTTCCAATTAGCTCCAGATCACTAAGTGCAACCGTGTCAATTTCTAGTTCTACCTTTAGTTCAGATACATCATATTTAGGATCGTATAAATTAATTAATTTTCCACCGTGTGGTTGACTTAAAGCCATTTTTAACACACCTTTCGTTTTTGATTGTTTTTTTAGGTATAAAAGTCCTTTTTCCAGTTCGTTCTATTAAATCCCGCCACCGTCTTCATAAATAGTGCTATTATCTTCTCGAATGGTTTTCATCAAGCTTATAATTCCAAGTGTTGCAATACAAACACTAAGAATTATAAGTACATTATAGATATCTGCTTTTATGAATACTTGAATTAGACTATAAGAAATAACTAATGATAAGACTGGCGAAACAATCCATACCTTAAATATTCTGAGCACTAATTTCTTTTTCAGCATTCCATATCCATTCTTTGATACTCCAATGCCAATAATTGCTGAACTTGTGACCTGTGTTAATGGCACTGGCAATCCAAATATAGAAGCAATCATAACAAGTGTTGCACCTGTTCCTGAAATGAGTCCTCCTTCAAGCTTGCTAAATTGGACAATTTTCTTCCCATTGGTCTGAAGTACTCTTCCGCCTAACAAAAAGGCTCCAATTGCAATGAAAAAACCACCTACAACTACTCCTGTTTGCATAGATATCATGTTTGCACCAACTAATGGTCCAATAGAGTTTGCGACATTGTTCATCCCTGCAGAGAAAGCTTCAAAGCAGCCAACGATAATGACGAAAATAGATAAATATTTTTCATTACTTGGATTACGTATCCATTCATTTTGACTTTCAAGCTTTCTTATATATTTTCCAGCCCCTAAAGCAATAAAAAAAGAAACGATAGGAACTAAAATCCAAAAAAAGACAATCCATAATATATTCGCAATATATAAGCTTTTAAAAGCTACACCTACTCCTACTACACTACCAACTGTAATTTCACTTGTCGAAAGGGGAATCCCCATTATATTCGCAATAAATAAGGAAAGAGCAGCTGATGATAATATGATTAAAACGATTTTGGCATCAAGGATATTGCTTGGAATTAACCCTTCCCCAACTGTTTTTACTACTTCACTTCCGCCAATAACTGCCCCCAGTAAGATTGCAACTGCACATATGAGCAAAGCTACTCTCTTTTTAGGAATAGCGCCTGATCCATATGCAACACCAAGACTTGCTGCTGCACCACTTGCGCCAATGTTCATTGCAAAAAACAATGACATAATACCTGCTAGAACAACGATCATACCCGTGTACCTCTACTCATTATTGTAAGTGTAACCCGCATTCTGTTTTTCCTTTTCCTGACCATCTTCCAGAACGTAAATCATCCATATTAATAGCTGCCTGTGTACATGTTCTGCAGCCAATGCTAGGATAGCCTTTATCATGAAGAATATTGTAATCTAAAGAATTCTTATGGGCGTATCTCCAAACATCCTTCCATGTCCAATGAATAAGTGGACAAACTTTAATTGACTTAAATTTATTATCTTTATTAAGATATTGTGTGTTTTTTCTTGTTTCCGACTGTTCTCTTCTAAGTCCAGATATCCAAGCAATCGGCTCAGATAATACTTCATTTAAAGGAATCACCTTCCTAATTTCACAGCACTTATTTGGATTAGATAGCCAAAGCTCCTCTCCATATTGAGCTGCCTGTTCCTCTAATGTAATAGCCGGCTTTTTCATTTCTATTTGCAAATCAGGATACCGTTTTTTCACTTTATCAATTAATTCGTAGGTTTCATCAAAATGTACATCTGTATCTAAAAAGACAATATGAGCATCTTTCTTTATTTTCGAGATTAAATCGATTAGCACAATCCCTTCAATTCCAAAGCTACAAGCATAAACAATATCATCTTTATACGTATCATAGGCCCACTTTAAAACCTCTAAAGCTCCCTTTGTCTCCGTTTCACTCGAAAAGTCAACAGGAGGATACGTATCAATTGTTTCATAGGTTAATAACTCACTCATAAACAATCCTCCATCCCTATTAGAAAAGCGTAAGCATCTGGTTATCTGCGTATAACCAACCATTATTTTCTTTAATCGACTATCCCGTTGATTAAATGCCACTTTATGCAAAAAGGCAGCTTTAACCACTTTCTCAGTTAAAGTTGCCTCTAGTTTGTCTAGTCAGCTTCTTTATAAAACGCCTAAATTATTTTCCTAAGCGTATTTTTTCATTTTTTTCAATTTGAATAATTTTCCCATCCTGTACCACTAACGTGACAGATCCAAATTGCATTGTTTTTAAAATTTCTTCTAATTGAGTCTTCACTTTGTCCAGCTGATTTGTTTCCCCCACCAACAAATCCCTCCTTAAAAAAGGTGAAATCCTTATTAACCATTTGCATAGCGCTTGCGCCAGACATTTATTGTACCGAAAACTCTTACCAAATGACTGCTTGGATTTATCCATGTAGAAATCATGCATAAAAGCTAAAAAAATCCTTCCATTCGGAAAGATAGCAGGTAATTATTCTTACCTTATCTTTCAAAATGGCTATCCATTTTGGTGGATTTGGCACCTTGCACTTTAGCAGGTTGCCGGACTTCTTTGGGCCAATTCCCTCAGTCACTCTTGATAAGCATCGTTATTTTCTAAATTTTATCATAATTGCTATTATTGTCAATAAGTTTTTCTAGTTGTTTAGTCGGAATTATATTTTTATTTCCTAGTATTTAAGGAGGAATAATTGTTATCATTATATAAAAAAACATTTTACTGGTGCATGACCGATAATAAAAAAAGAACCTTGTTGCAAAAATAAGGCTGGGACAAAACGAAATAACCAATCTGTAACAACTAACATCTCTAATTTATCTCTTAAATAAAGCTTCTACTTTCTCATGATGGTTATCTATGTTTTTAACTATAGTCACGTGTTAAAACTAAGTCGTTTTAAACCTTTGTCTGAAATAATAAATACGAACATTAATGCGAATTAATTATATTATAAGTCGTGTTTATTATTGATTGAAATGCTTATGTCCCAGCCTCATTTTCCGTTCCTTATTTTTTTCTTATCTTTAACAACGGCTTAGCTATGATTGGTGTAAGAATCCCTGATAGAATTGCTTCTGGTACACCATTTGTGCCAACTATCGCTAGTATCGCTGGCAGAAGATCTTCAACATTCACGCCTATTGCATTTGCATAGCTCTCTCTTACAAATAAGTAGACAAATCCTAACACAAGAATCGTATTGGTTAGTGAACCAATCACACCTGAAATACTCATCGCAATCGTTTCATTCATTCTATCCTTCAGCACTTTGTAAAATAACAGCCCTGCCACTACCCCAATCATCACTCTTGGAAAAACAGATATTAATGGGTTTGTAAAAATAATTGGTGCAAGGGGACTTGTTGGATAGGTGAACGCTCGAACGAACGTAATGACTCCCCAAACGCCTCCAATAATTGCACCATCTACTGGCCCTAACACGATAGCTGCAATAATAACTGTAACCTGAATAATCGTTAAACTCAGTATAGGAGTCGGAATATATCCTAATATCGGAACAATGGTTTGAATGATAATAATTGCGGTAAGCAGACCTAGTAGAACCAAACGAGTTGTTTTGTTTCTTTTTTTCATAGGCAAGTAGTTCTCCTTATTTAGAAAAAGCAGTTCGTTTGCTTTTCCTTCTTTTAATAAAATTCCTTTGTTATCATACTACAAACACTAGTTATTTTTCTATGATATAAGAAGGATTTTCTGCTTTTTCCTTTAGAATGAGATTAATTACTTGCTGTTATACATATGTCCCACCTTAAATGATGAGGACACTGAAAAAGTATAGTTTTTCCAAATTAAATTAGAATTAATTTATTTGAAAGCGAATATTAAGTTGGTTTGGAGAGGTGACCACTTGACTCCTATAGGAACAGCCAATGATTAATCATTATAGGGAAATGTCTCCTTTAATGTCTCAATAAAGGTAAGAACATTTTGTTTCTCCTTCATAATTGGTGCAAATAAATAGGATAGCCTTCTTGTAAAGCGAGTATTTATCACTGAAATAATACACAGATTCCCGTTGTTTACATCCCTTTCAATGACACTTTTTGATAAAAGCGATAAACCATTTCCATTAATCAGTGTCTCCTTGATGCCTTGATTACTACTAATGGTTAAGAAGGATTGGGCTCTTAAGCCATTGGAGCGAATGACATGATTTAAGTATTCTCTCGTCCCTGATCCAACCTCTCTTGTAATCCACGCTTGATCATGTAGTTCTGAAATCGAAATTTCTTCTCGGTATGCTAAAGGGTGATTCATAGATGCGACAATGTATAGCTCATCTTCCATAAAAGGAATAACCTGCAGTTCCTTATCATTTGTCTGCCCTTCAATTAAACCAATGTCTACTTCATATAATCTTACTGCTTGGACAATTTCTTCTGTGTTTCCAATCGTTACTTGTATTTGCAATTCAGGATGCTGCTTTTGCAAATCAAGCAGTACGGAAGGCAAAATATATTCGCCAATCGTAAAACTTGCGCCTATTTTCAGTTCCCCTTTTATTGCATGATGGTGCTCCAAGATATGCTGTCTCGTCTGTTCATATAAGCGAATCATCTGAACGGCACAATCATATAGCATCTGGCCTGTTGGCGTTACTTTTAAATACTTTGGTGAGCGTTCCAATAATTTTGTCTGGAATTCTTTTTCGAGGTTTTTTATATGCAGACTAACACTAGGCTGACTCATAAGGAGCATTTCTGCTGTCTTTGTAAAATTCTTCACTTCAACAAGTGTCACAAATGTCTTTAACGCATCATATTGCATACTTTTCCTCCATCTTAGCTTTCAGTTATTAGAATTACTAATAGTTGCAATTAATTATATGTATTTTACTCATTCTTTTATTTACAGTAAAGTACAATTAGAGTACGTGTAATACGAGGAAAGTTTAGGCAGACCACTTTCATGGTTGAATTGTATGCCATTATGACGCCTAACACAGTCATTTATTAGGTGAATCCTTATCAGATAGCTTTTGTAGTGCAATTAAAATTATAAAGACTAATCTTTAGAAAAAATATTATCCCCCTGCTTGTTCAAAAAAGTAACAGGCTACTTTTATATTTTCTAATCCGATTTGTCTGATAGGATTAATAAATTCACAGTGACAATCCTCTCTTTTCATTATAAAATAAATCTCAAGAATTATCTTACTAATCAAACTATAAAAAGAAATGCTATTATCTATGCGAGGTGAAAGTGTTGCAGCTTCAAGTAATAAACAGTCCCTTTAATCAAGAACAAACCGAATTATTAAACCGTCTTTTACCAACTTTAACTGAATCACAGAAAATTTGGCTAAATGGTTATTTATCTGCTTCCACAGCAGCAATCGCAACAACAGCAGGAGAACCTAGCCTAACTACTTCATTAACGGAACAACAGGTAGCTACTCCCATTACAAAAGACATTACCATTCTTTTTGGATCGCAAACTGGGAATGCACAAAGCCTTGCCAAGGATCACGGCAGTCGCTTAAAGGAATTGGGATTTAATGTAACAGTACAATCAATGGCTGATTTTAAGCCTAATAATCTTAAAAAAATACGAAATCTTCTTATTATTGTTAGCACACATGGAGAAGGTGATCCACCAGATACCGCAATAGCTTTCCATGAATTCCTGCATGGAAAAAGAGCTCCAAAGCTTGAGGATTTCCAATACTCGGTGTTGGCGCTTGGCGATAGCTCTTATGAGTTCTTTTGTGAAACAGGAAAACAATTTGATTCCCGTTTAGAAGAATTAGGCGGAACGAGACTTTACCCACGTGTGGATTGTGATCTCGATTATGAGGAGCCAGCAAGCGAATGGTTCTCAGGTGTTGTTAACGGCTTGAACCTTCAAGCAGAGTCAACAGCCCC
This sequence comes from Niallia sp. HCP3S3_B10, assembly GCF_052064465.1. Lineage (NCBI taxonomy): Bacteria > Bacillati > Bacillota > Bacilli > Caryophanales > Bacillaceae > Niallia > Niallia sp. HCP3S3_B10. The sequence continues at coordinate 43,087 of NZ_JBQHVO010000019.1, forward strand.
TAATCCAATAAGCACAATACCACAATCTATTCGAGATTCTGGCTATTCCCGCAGCAATCCGTATTATGCAGAGATACTTGACGTCATTAATTTAAATGGTCAAGGTTCCAATAAAGAAACATTGCATGTAGAACTTTCTCTTGAGGATTCTGGTATTAGCTTTGAGCCTGGCGACAGCCTCGGGATATTTCCTAATAATGATCCAGAGCTAGTAGATCTTTTAGTAAAAGAACTAGGATTCTCTCCTACAGAAAGTGTAACGATAAATAAACAAGGGGAAGTTCTAGCATTTCGCGAAGCTTTATTAACATACTATGAAATTACTGTTTTAACAAAGCCACTGTTAGAAAAATTTGCAAAAATAGCAGCAAATCCATCTCTAGACGAGCTACTAGCTAAAGGAAATGAAGAAAAACTAAAAGCATATATAAATGGTCGTGACATATTAGATCTTATCCGAGATTTTGGACCGTTAGAGACAAATGCACAAACATTCGCATCCTTGCTTCGTAAACTGCCGACTCGTCTTTATTCCATTGCCAGCAGCTATAAGGCAAATCCAGATGAAGCACATCTAACCATCGGAGCCGTGCGTTACCATGCAAACGGACGAGATCGCAGCGGTGTCTGCTCTGTTCAAATTGCTGAGCGTATTCAGCCAGGAGATAAGCTGCCTATCTATATACAAAACAATGAAAATTTCAAGCTTCCAGAAAATCCAGACACACCTATTATTATGGTTGGTCCTGGGACAGGAGTTGCACCATTCCGTTCTTTCTTGCAAGAAAGAGAAGAAATAGGAGCAGAAGGAAAATCATGGCTATTCTTTGGAGACCAGCATTTTGTCACAGACTTCCTTTATCAAACAGAATGGCAAAATTGGCTTAAAGATGGTGTGTTAACGAAAATGAATATTGCTTTTTCTCGTGATAAAGCAGAAAAGGTATATGTTCAGCACCGTATGCTTGAGCATAGTAAAGAGCTATTTGAATGGCTGGAAGAAGGAGCTGTTCTTTATATTTGTGGAGATGAAAAGCATATGGCGCATGATGTTCATCAAACTCTTCTTGCTATTATTCAAAAAGAAGGTCAAATGTCCTTAGAACAAGCTGAGGAATATGTAGCAGCCATGAAACAAAACAAACGTTACCAACGAGATGTTTACTAATAATATTGCAGGAAAGGAGTTTTTCTAAAATGGCAAAACAAGTATTAAAAGCCCCAGAAGGACCACCAAGTGATGTGGAGCGCATAAAAGAAGAAAGCAATTACTTACGTGGAACTTTAAAGGAATCCATGGAGGAAGAATTAAGCTCAGGCATTTCAGAGGATGATAACCGCTTAATGAAATTCCACGGAAGCTATTTACAGGATGATCGTGATATTCGAAATGAGCGCGCAAAACAAAAATTGGAGCCTGCCTATCAATTTATGCTCCGCGTCCGAACTCCTGGTGGGGTAGCTACACCAGCACAATGGTTAACAATGGATGAATTGGCACAGAAGTATGGAAATAATACATTAAAATTGACAACACGCCAAGCATTCCAAATGCACGGCATTTTAAAATGGAATATGAAACAAACAATCCAAGATATCCATCAATCCTTATTAGATACAATTGCAGCTTGCGGTGATGTAAACCGTAATGTAATGTGTAATCCAAATCCTTATCAATCAGCATTGCATAGTGACGTATATCAATGGTCTCAAAAATTAAGTGATCATTTATTGCCTCGTACACAAGCTTATCATGAGCTATGGTTAGATAAGGAAAAAGTAGCTTTCACTCCAAGTGTGGAGGAAACAGAAGTAGAGCCAATGTATGGAAAATTATATTTACCTAGAAAATTTAAAATTGGAATTGCAGTTCCTCCTTCTAATGATATCGATGTATTCTCCCAAGATCTTGGGTTTATCGCTATTACGGAGAAGGAAGAATTAGTTGGCTTTAACGTTGCCATTGGCGGCGGAATGGGAATGACCCATGGAGATAAAGCAACTTATCCTCAGCTCGCAAAAGTAATTGGATTCTGTACACCAGAACAAATTTTAGAACTTGCTGAAAAAGTTATTACCATTCAACGTGATTACGGAAATCGCTCTGTTCGTAAAAATGCTCGGTTTAAGTATACCGTAGATCGCCTCGGCTTAGAGAATGTTGTGGAAGAATTAGAGAATCGTTTAGGCTGGAAGCTGCAAGATGCGAGAGAATTCCACTTCAATCATAATGGCGACCGCTATGGCTGGGAAAAAGGAATCAAAGGAAAATGGCATTTCACTTTATTTGTCGAAGGCGGTCGCATTAAAGACTATGAAAGCTATCCTTTAATGACCGGTTTACGCGAAATTGCTAAAGTACATACTGGCGATTTTCGATTAACAGCTAATCAAAATTTAGTAATCGCCAATGTATCAAGCCGCAATAAAAAGCAGATTGCTCATTTAATAGAGCAATACGGCATAATGGATGGCAAACGTTTCTCCGCACTTCGTCGCAATTCTATTGCCTGTGTGTCCCTACCAACGTGTGGGCTTGCGATGGCAGAAGCAGAACGATACTTACCAGTCTTAATTGATAAGATTGAAGAAATTGTCGATGAAAACGGGTTGAGAGAAGAAGAAATTACGATTCGTATGACAGGCTGTCCAAATGGCTGTGCTCGCCATGCTTTAGGAGAAATCGGCTTTATTGGGAAAGGTCCTGGAAAATACAATATGTACTTAGGCGCTGCCTTCAACGGAAGCCGTTTAAGCAAACTATATCGCGAAAATGTCGGCGAGGAAGAAATCTTGTCTGAACTTCGCGTCTTGCTCCCACGTTTTGCAAAAGAACGCATAGAAAATGAACACTTTGGCGATTTTGTCATTCGTGCTGGCATTGTTAAAGAAGTAACAGATGGTATGAATTTCCACGATTGAGATTAGGTTATGAATATATTGCACCACTTTAATCATTTTTGATTGGGTGGTGTTTTTTGTTTAGGTTTGGAATTATATTTTGGCGTTTGGTTCATATTTTCATCGTTTGGATCATATCTTCTTTTTTCGGACTATTTCTGCGAAGTTAGATTGTATCCCTTTAATTCGGAGCATATATTATAGCTTCCCCTAATCCTTTCAAACTTTTACTCAACTCCACAACTCTAAATCATCTCCATTGCAAATCAAAACCAATTTTCCACTCATAGGGCAACCTCGTTTTGTATATATTTAAGCTAGTAATCCATATTAATTTTCTACTTAAAAAATAGGAGGCTTGTATATGTCTGTTAATCCAGCTTCTCCTTCCTTCCAGCTCTTTGGTGATTCGACCCAGTCTGTTAATTATAGAAGGGATTCTTATAATTACATTACACAGTTATTTTCTGATCAAATGCCGGCTATACATACTGGATTATTCAATGTGCATCTTAATCAGGGAATCATTGTTCAGCCGCACTGGCACACAAATGTAAATGAACTTGTATTCGTCATTAGTGGAGAAGCTATGACGTCTGTCTTCAATCCCTTTACTCAAAGCATTATGACTTACCATCTAATGCCAGGGCAAGCATCCCAATTTCCAAAAGGTTGGTTTCATTGGATAGTAGCATTGCGAAATAATACGCATTTCCTTACTATCTTTGATCAGCCCAAACCGGATATTGTGTTTGGTTCTGATTTTTTACGCTTTTTGCCAAAAGAAATTGCTAACAGAGCATATTGCGTAAATGAAACTGCCTACGCAAACGCAATCGCCCCAATCAAACAATCTACAATTCTTGGACCACCACCAGGGTGTGAACAAAATGGAGGAATAACAAATCAAATCAATCATTACACACAACCTTCACCTACTGCTCATCCTTATCTAGACATTTCCTCTCCTCCTTACCCATATTAATGTTTACTAAGTAGCCGAAAAAATCATATGGATGGAGGTTAATTCTGTGACAAATAAGAAGCATTATGGATCTGAAACAAAATGTGAAGAAATCGAATGGTCTTTTCCGCCGCAACAGCAATCAAGGCAGCCCGGTTTTGAATACCTAATGGATCCCTTGCCCATTTTTGATAATCCTAAATATATCGGAACAGGTAAATTAAAAGGACGTATTGCCATTATCACTGGTGGGGATAGTGGAATCGGTAGAGCGGTGGCAGTGGCTTTTGCAAAAGAGGGAGCAAATATCATTATCGCTTACTATGATGAACATACAGATGCCGAAACAACCAAACAGGCTATCGAGCATTATGGAAGCTCTTGCTTGCTTATTCCAGGAGATCTGAGAAGAAAAGAACATTGTGAATCTATTGTCCAGAAAACGCTGGAAACATTTGGCGAAATTGATATTTTGGTTAATAATGCAGCTGTTCAATTTTTTCAGAATGACTTAACAGCGATATCTGATGAACAATGGGACCTAACCTTCGATGTTAATATTCACGCTTATTTTCACTTAACAAAGGCAACCTTGCCTTACTTGAAAAAAGGAGCTAGTATTGTGAATACAACATCACTAGTTGCCTATATCGGCGTAAGCCAATTGATTGACTATACAACTACAAAAGGGGCAATTGTTAGTTATACAAGAGCATTAGCTAATAGTCTCGTCGGTAAAGGCATCCGAGTGAACGCTGTCGCACCTGGCCCATTTTGGACACCTATCCAACCCGCATCGCAACCAGCTGAAAATATTGCTACATTAGGGTCGGATGTGCCGATGAAACGTGCTGGCCAACCATACGAAATTGCCCCAGTATACGTACTGCTTGCCTCAGACGACGGCTCATATATGACGGGACAAACGATTCATGTAAATGGCGGTGCTATGGTCACAACCTAGCACGCACCAAAAAGACGACAATATCTGTCGTCCTTTTTGGTTATTGCCTATATTACTTTTCTTTTTTCAATACCATTACTTCATAAGGTAAAAGTTCTATATGCTCTTGCTTTATCTCCTCTGTAAGCAGGTCGTATAAAGGCTCTTTTACCGTAATCGATTGCTTTTGTTCTGTAAAATTCATGACAAATAAATAGCAATGCTCATCCGATTCCCTTCTTTGGACCGATACACCATCTTCATGGACAATTTCGTTTTCCACTTGGAGATTCATTTCCTTTTGGATATCCCCATATAAATCATCTAAAAATGCTTGTTCCGTTCTAGCACCTATAAAATAAGCTTTTCCCTTCCCATAGCTATTTTTTACAACCGCAGGATTTCCTTGATAAAAGTCTTCCATATAAGTGCCTAACACTTCTGCTTCTTTCGCTTCCAAAATAGTACAGTAATCCTTTATTTCATATTGCTTTCCATTATAAGCAAGCACATTTCGATCTTTTGGATAAAGTGTATCTGTTTCTTTTACTCCCATCCCAAATATACGTTTTAAGGACGTTGGCCACCCTGATAGATGGGCAAGGTCTGTCTCATTAACAAGCCCACTAATATAAGAACTTACGAGCGTTCCACCATTTGCAACATAGTTTTCTAACTTTGAAATGGTTTCATTAGACATCATATAAAGCATTGGTGCCATCACGAGATCATAAGAAGTAATATCTTGATTTAGGGTTACAATATCAACACTAATATCCTTCTTCCAGAAACTATGATAATGTTTTTGAAGTGTCTGTGGATATTGCTTGGTTGCATTGGAGAACCCTTGTGCATCATTTAAGGCGTTTCGAATGCATATGAAGGATTTGGGAATACTTGACGAAAGGTATATTTTTGGCGAAAGACATTTTTCCGTAAATGATGGCTACAGGGTTACAAAAAAAGTAATGGACGACTTAAAAGAGGAATTGCCCACAGCCTTCTTTATTGCTTCTGACCCGATTGCAGTTGGCAGTCTTCAGGCTTTTAATGAATATAATATATCCATTCCAAACAGAGTTAGTATCATAAGCGTGAATAATATTAGTGTCGCAAAGTATGTCTCACCTCCATTGACTACCTTTCATATTGATATACCGGAACTATGCAAAACAGGTGTTTCTTTACTCCTCGAACAGATTCTGGATCAACGAAAGATTCCAAAGACTGTTTTACTTCAGTCGGAATTAATTAAACGAAAAAGCGCATTATAAAAAAGAAGATTTTCTTAAAAGCATCAGAACAGATGCTTTTTTCATATTTTCTCTCCCTTTGGATAAACTATGAAAAAACTATCCCTACCATATGGACGGATATATTGCTAATAAGACAGGTGATGAAAGTGGAACGGAAAATATTAAGATTCCTTTTCCTTTTGGGAATTGGACTTTTACCAGTTATCTTTAGAAAAAAACCAGCAAAGGACTGGTTTCTCGTCTTCTTTTTTAAAGGATATTTATCCAGTTTTGTGGATAGCATTGTCACTTCAAAAAAATGGCTCAATTTCCCTGTGCGGTTTCTGCCAAAGCATTTTCAAATTAATATTTTATTTGATTACTTATTATTCCCAATCACTTGCGTTGCTTATAATCAAATAAGCCAACATTCCAAATTGCCTGGAATTATACTCAAATCATTTTACTTTAGCATTCCAATGACATTTATAGAGGTTCTATTAGAAAAATACACAAATTTAATAAAATATAATAAAGGCTGGCATTGGTATGATACTTTATTGACAGAAACATGCACTTTTCTCCTTTCAAGAACCTGCATTGGTTTTGTTCGAAAATTAGACAAGGATAATAAAAAACAATCGTTCCTTTAATGGCTCGATTGTTTTTCTCTCTTTAAAAGAAGGAATAGCTCTTCTAATTTTGCGATTTCGTAGGTTGGCTGAACATCCAAGCTATTATCCATCTTTAGTGGGTTAATCCAGCAAGTATCGATTCCCGCATTATGCCCGCCTTGAATATCTGCGCTTAATGAATCGCCAATAATTAAAGCCGTTTCCTTGTTAAAGGAAGGAATTCGGTCGAAACAATAATCAAAGAACTCCTTCATTGGTTTTTGATAGCCCGTATCCTCTGAGACAAAAATAGCTTTAAATAATGGATATAGACCAGATGATTTTAATCGTTTCTCTTGTGTTGCCGACATGCCATTCGTCACAATATATAAATCAAAATGATTTGAAATCTTTACGATTAAATCCATCGCTCCATCTAGCAGCTGGTTTCCCTCTCCTAAATATTCACGATAGCTTTGTTCTAATAAAGCTCCATCTACTTTCTTGCCCATCTTCTCAAAGAATAAAGTAAACCTTGTATTAACAACCTCATCACGCGTAATTCCCCCTGCTTCAAACGATTTCCACAAGCCTTGATTTAGCTGTTGGTACTGTCTTTTCCATTCTTCCTTATAAGAGACTCCTTGCTCCTGCAGCAATAACCGAAAAGCTTGGTCTTCCGCAGCTGCAAAGTCCAGCAGTGTATCATCTACATCGAAAAGCAGAGTTTGATACTTCTTTACGTCCCTTACTTCCTCCATTGCTTGATTCGTCTTCGCGATAGCTTTGCCATCATCTTTCCTTATCCCCTGCATACAAATACTCTCCTATCGTTTCGCCAGTTCTTTCACAGGCTGTTTCTTTTCTGAAGCTCCTCCCATTTTGAAAACAAGAATTCCACCGATGATGACTAGGACCCCTATTAACTGCTGTGGGGTAAATGGAACCTTCTCTAATCCCAATAAGCCAAAAGAATCGAATAATAAGGCAAAAACAAGTTGAGAGGACAGGGAAATCGAAACGGCATACGTTGCTCCCAAATGCCTGATTCCTTTTGTCATACAAACAACAACACCAACACCGATAATCCCGCTGAACCAGTACCATGTCTGCATATTTTCTAGATGAAAAAGACCCATTCCTTCTGTAATAAAGCCCAGAATAAAAGAAGCAATAAATCCTAGCGCTAATACTAAAGTAGTCGTAGCCCAAAGACCCGCCTTCTGATTGACACGATTATTAAAGATGTTTTGTACCCCAACAAGACTACCGCTAATAAACGCAATAAGTAAGCCATATATCATGTTTTATTCACCCAATCCTTCTTCATAAATACTTTTTCCAGCTAAGCTGGTTAAACCATCCCGATTTTTCACCACAATAAATCCCTTTTTCCGTTCAATCAGACCAGCCTGACAAAATTGCTGTATCACTCTATTTAAGTGGCGATAACTAGTGCCAATTAAATTCGCTGTATCCTTTAAATTAATTTCATTTCGTTCCTGATTGTATAAAGGATCCTCTTTATCAAAAGAAACAGACAATAAATAACTAGCCAATCTTACTTCTACGGGATAGAACAAATTGAATCGCATTGAGCTCGATTTGATATAGAATTTCTTTGTTATGATATCCAGCAAAAACTGTAGGAATGGTGCATAGTCACTCGCATATTGCTTTAAATGCCGCTTATGGACACCTATTACCACTACATCTGTTATCGCTTCAACTGTATTAAGAATATCAGTATTTCGTACATATTCAACGTCCCCAACCATTTCTATTGGTGTTTTAAAAGAAAGAATTAACGTTTTTCCTTCTGCTGTCGTTGTATATATTTTCATCTTTCCATCTACCAAAATGTAAAGATATTCAGATGCCTGTCCTTGCGTACAAATAAATTCTCCTTGGTTAAAAGCATAAAGATGTAAATGCACTTTCAACTTTTCCGGAAAAATAGCTTCTAATTGAAATTTACGCATATATTCTTCTACTTGCTCTACATTTCCAATCTCTTTCACGGATGGGTCTCCTTACATTTTTAATAAAAGAACACCTAATATCATCATGCCAATTCCTATAAACTGCGGCATCTTCATCTGCTGCTTCTCCAAACCGAACCAACCATTGCTATCTATAATAAAGGTCATAAACAGCTGGGCAATTAAAGCAGTGGAAATGGTTAGTGTGGCCCCTATTAAATGCATCGCTGTAATCGTGCTAAAAATAACGACCGATGCAAAGGAACCTCCCGTTAAATATAATGGCTTTACTTGTTTATATTTTGAAAATGCTTCTTCTTTCACTACTAATAAAATGATAAGGGCTAACACAAATCCCGTAAACTGAGTAATGGTAGCGGCTTGCCATGAACCAATATCCTGGCTAATCCTTGCATTCGCCACTCCTTGCAGGGTAATAAAGGCACCACCCATAAACGCAAATAATATACCTCTCATTTGTTCGACTCCTTGCTATTTAATTTCCTTTATAAAGATAATCGAATTCTAAAAATAGGAAAAGGACATATGTCCTAAATTTGCCCTTTTCCTAGTATAAACTTTTTCCCATAAAAAAACTCCGTTTGAAAAATTATTTTCAGACGGAGTTACTCTATTTAATCTAGTTAATTTCTATTAAACAGTTTGTGCTACTAATTTATTTGCAACAGCAGCAACTTTTTGTAAACCTTCTTCAATGATAGAAGCAGCTTTATCAGGCATTGCGTTATGTCCTTCGATAATAACCTCATCCATAATTTCCATTCCAAATACGCCACCAAATACTGCACGCATATAATTAACAGCCATTTCAGATGAAGCAGCTTCTGGAGTAGAGTAAATACCACCACGAGCGTTTAAAATAATTGCTTTTTTATCTGTCATTAGTTGAATCATGTTACCTTCTGCATCAAATTTAAATGCAAAACCTGCAGCATATACATAATCAATAAACGTTTGTAATTTAGCTGGAATAGTTAAGTTCCAAAGCGGGAATGCGAATACTACTAAATCAGCAGCAGTTAAAGCATCCATTGCTTTTTGTTTTGCAGCTAATAAACGTTGCTCTATATCTGTTAATTCTGTTCCGCTTTGTACTTTACCGAAAGCATCGAATAATTCTTGACCAAAGTAAGGAGTATCTTCTGCATATACATCATATACATTTACATTAAGGTTTTCAGCACCTTTAATAGACTCCATAAACGTTTCATACATTTTGCTTGATACAGCTTCAGAAGCTGGGCGATTGTTTGCTTTTACTACTAATACATTCATTTTATTGCATTTTCCTTTCCCTCTTACAAATTTAAAACTAATGTGAATATCATAACAAACAAAATACCTCTAAGGCAAATATTTTTAAATAAAGATATTTCATTAAATATTTCCAGTTAAATTATGCATAATCCATTCCACTCGAATAAGGAAAAAAGTAAAATAGGAATAAATAATTAGAAAGGATTGATGGGATGAAAATTATTATCGATCATGTTACCTCAAAAGAAGTCATTGCTTTATTGGAAGATCACTTACATAGCATGACCCTCCACTCCCCTCCTGAAAGCATACATGCATTAGATGTGGAAGGATTGAGAAAACCAGAAGTAACCTTTTGGAGTGCATGGGAGGACGGGGAGCTAACCGGCTGCGGTGCATTAAAAGAACTAGATAACAAGCACGGCGAAATAAAGTCTATGAAGACATCTCCTCATCATTTGCGTAAAGGCGTAGCAAAAAAGCTACTTCTCCATATTATCGCCGAAGCCAAAAATCGCGGCTATAGCCGATTAAGTTTAGAGACAGGTTCCATGGATGCTTTCCTGCCTGCCAAAAGACTATATGAAAGATTAGGATTTGAGTATTGCGGGCCATTTTCGGATTATGAGGAAGATCCGAATAGTGTGTTTATGACGTTGAATTTAGAGCAGCCTTCCGTATAATCTGAAAGAGTCGAGAAGGTAACCTTCCTCCTTCTCGGCTTAAAAAGTCAATATTTCGTACTTCTTCTTTCCATCAATACAACATCTCTCCACTCACCGTCTAGCTTTCCAATTTTCTCACGAATCCCAACACTTCTGAATCCGCAGCTTTTATGAAGCTGGATACTCGCAATATTTTCTGGAAAAATACCTGATTGCAGTGTCCAGTAGCCATTTGATTCAGAATGTTCAATTAATTCATCTAATAAGAATTTCCCATAACCTTTGTGATGATAATCAGGATGTAAATAAACGCTATGCTCCCCAACTCCTTGATACACACAGCGATTCGATACTTTACTGATAGCAGCCCAACCAATCACTCTATTCGCCTCTTCATCTATTAAAACAAAACTGGTAGACAGATCTTTACTACTGCTCCATTTCTCCCAATCTGGAACATCAGTCTCAAAAGTGGCTTGTCTAGATTGAATACCCAATCTATAGATAGCTGCTATCTCTGTCCAATGCGCTTTCAAAATCTTCTCAAGCTTTACGCTCATCCTTTCTCTCCTCCTTTCCCTCGCAGCAGCCCTCTTGCTTTTCTCCTACTTCTTCTATCATAATGTTACAGCAATCATTTTTCTGCTCTTTTTTGAATATTTTTTTCAAAATGTTCATGATAAATCATTCCTCCTACGAATTGGTTTCCCTTATATAAAATAAAACAAAAAGCCTGAAATCGTGGACATCGAGAAAACGGATAATACAAACGCAAACACTAATTTTCGCTTAAAAATGCTATTTAATAAGCTTAACTCCGGGAGACTTGCTCCTGCTGAGCTAATCATCATTGCCATTACCGGTCCAAGTGCCATCCCTTTGGCAATCAGAATTTGAGAAATCGGAATCATTGAAGATAACCGAATATATAAAGGAATACCGATAATTGCAGCAATCGGAATCAGCCACCAATTCTCTCCGCCTAAGTAGGTTGCAACAAACTCTGTCGGCACGATTCCTCCTATCACCGCTCCAATACCTGCCCCTATTAACAAAAAGGGATAAACAGTTTTCATTAAGGTTAAAATTTCTGAAACCGTGTTTTTTAAGCTAAATCTCTTCTCTGCTTGAAGATCATTTTTTATAATGACATTTTTCACTTCTTTTTCGAACCCCCATCTCTCTAGTGCAAAGCCAAGGATAATCGAAAGAATCGTCGTGATTACTGTATAATAGAGAGCTACTTCCCATCCCATTAGAACAACCATCACGGTAAGGATAGTTGGATCTAGAACTGGGGAAGTGAATAGAAAAATCATAACGGTGCTAAAACGGATTTTATTTTTCAATAAATTCACCACAACCGGTATGGTAGAACAGGAACAAAAAGGGGTGATAAAAGCAAAAACAACTGCAATAAGCGCACTAACAATGGGTGGGGTCTTTTTCATCCATATCTCCACTTTGTCATAGCGAACAAAGCCTTGTAGCAAGTTAACAACAAAAGATACAACCACAAAAAGAACAGTTAATTCCATTACTAACCATGCGAAGTTTTTCAGCACTTCGTACCACATCTAACATCCCTCCTTTTACTTGTAAAATACAAGCATTATACACAGGCTATATTAGGAAATATATCTAACACAGCCACTTTATTTTCCTCATTACTTAACTGGATGACAGCACATATTGCTTTTTGCCATGGAACTATTCAATAACTTTAGCGAACGAATGACGGTTTCTTTTTCAAAGTCTGACATAAAAGAGAGAACTTCCTCTAAATATTGATTCATTTGCGTATCAATAGAAGTCGCAATTGCTTTTCCTTGTGTTGTTAATTGGAGTACATATACTCTTTTATCTGTCATGGATTGCTGCTTATTCACTAATTCCATTTTTGCTAAAGATTGAATTTGCCTACTAAAGGTTGTAATGTCCATTCCAAGAAGCTCTGCTATTTCTTGCATTGACGGATTACTTCTCTTATCAATTTCATATAAAATATGACTTTGGACAAGCGATATTTCTGTTTTTCCAACAGAACAACAATTTTTATCAAGCACACCGAATCTTCTCATGGTAATTTGTAAAATCTCACGGAGATTTTCCATCCTAGCTCCTCCTTCCTTTGTTAAAATATTGAAGCTACTTTCATTATACGTTATTATTTGCATTTTGCAACTATTATTTTTTACTGTTCTTTAAGAACAGTCCTATCTATACTTTCCGATTGAAAATAATTAGTTCTCCTTTCCTTCCCATCACTCTTCTTCTAGTATCCTCAAACCCTGCTTTCTGATAAACATATTGCGCTCTGGTGTTTTTCACATTAACAGCCAAAATTACTTCTTTTTTTGCTGGATAATATTTTTTCACAAAAGGGATTAATAGCTCCACAGATTTCCTTCCTACCCCTTGTCCCTGAAAAGAATGCTGGATAGAATAAGCCCGCATTAGAATAGCCTCTTTATTCTCACTATATGCCTTTACTCCCTCCCATCCATGTAGGACAAAGAAACCAGCAACCGCACCATCCTTTAAAATGACGATAGGATGACGATTTTCTTCTGTTATACATTTTTCTAAAGCATCAAGCGGCATACTAGTATAGTATAACTGCTCCTCCGATAAAAAATATTCTTCTAGTTCCTGCTTATATTTTTCTTGATAAAGTTCCAATGTTATAGCCAAATTAATCACCTCAGCGTCATTATTTTATAGAAAGCGTCTTAACAAGCACCACTTCATCTCTAATAGGAATACCATGGTTCCCAAGCAAAGGTATTTCTGGTTTGATCTTTCTAGCTTCCTTTACTGCGTCCACTAACAATTCCGATAAGTAATAGCCTCTTTTTTGGTAAAACTTTAATGCTAGTACATTATCATTTGTGGTAATTATTTTGACCTGATTGCATGGAACTTGTTTGGCTGATTGTTCAACCGTGCGTAAAAGATTTGTCCCTACGCCTTTTCCTTCCTCTATACTGTCTAAAGAGATAATTTCACACTCTGTATCTCTTAATATATAGGTTATTAAACCAATCATTTCTCCTTCTATATTCCAGGCAATAAATCCATCTAAAGCACTGCAATCATAAATACCTGTAGAAAGTACCATTTCCGCGCTTCCCCAATGAGATTGGAAAAATGATCGTACATTTTCACGGTTCGTTTCGGTAATAGCGGTAATATTCATATTAATTCCTTCTCCATACAAAGATATTTTTGATGTCCAACAGGCTTAGAGACAAAGATAACCTCCCCCTTTTCTACATATCCATGCTTTTTATATAACTTAAGAGCTTGAGGGTTTCCGGAAAATGTATCTAATCGGATGCTATCATATTCATTTAAAAGAGCGTATTCTTCCATACGCTTGACCATTATTGCCCCTATTCCTTTACCTTGGTAACTGGGGTCAATCATGAGAGAGTGAATAATCAAAGGATTATTTCCAATCCATCGAATGGTCTTCCACTCCTCTGTTTGCCATTCATTTAATACCACATGTCCTACAATCTTATCTTCTTCTAATAAAACGAATAGCATTTTATTTTCTATGCATTCTTGAAAATAGTCCACATTTGGATAGTGTTCGTCCCATTGAAAGATATTTTTTTTGATTAGATTTTCTTTGCACTTTACATATATCCTATTAATTTCTGCTAACCTATTGGCTTCTGCCTTTATAAATTCCATTTAATTCACCTCTTTTTCGTTTATACTGCCTATTTCCATCTTACCATTCTCCCTCTTGCAAGGAATGATTTTTTCCTCAAAATATCCACCTATTATTCCATTTGAGCATATTGACCACATATTTCATGAAATAGAGGTAAAATTATACATAAACAATGGGGATTAAGGGGTGAATGGTGTGTTCGAGAAAACCATATATAAATCTATTTTAAGCAATTCCTTCACCATTCCAGTTAAGGTTACTTATTGGGATGGTAAATCAGCTGTCTATGGTAACGGCGATCCTGCAATAGAACTTATTTTCAATAAGCCTATTCGTATGAAAGATATTTACAATAATGCTTCATTAGCTTTAGGAGAAGCGTATATGGATGGAAAAATAGAAATAAAAGGCAGTTTAGAGGATTTAATTGCCTCTGCCTATGAAAATGCATCCAGCTTTATGCAAAGTAATAAATTTAGAAAATTTCTTCCCAAACAGTCCCATACTAAAACAAAAAGTAAAGAAGATGTCCAAAATCATTACGATATTGGCAATGATTTTTATAAAATTTGGCTAGATCGTTCCATGACTTATTCCTGTGCCTATTTCCAAACTCCTGAAGATACATTAGAAACTGCACAGCAAAATAAGGTTGATCATATTTTAAAAAAATTAAATCCAGCTCCTGGCCAACATTTATTAGATATTGGCTGTGGGTGGGGAAATCTTATTTTTACCGCTGTAAAAGACTATCAAGTTAAGGCAACCGGCATCACCTTAAGTCAAGAACAGTATGACTATGTGATGAAAATGGCAAAAGAAAAAGGATTATCAGAAAGCATAACCGTCTATTTAATGGATTATCGTGATTTAAAGGATAAGACATTTGATCGCATCACTAGTGTGGGGATGTTTGAACACGTAGGCAAAGAGAATCTACAAGCATACTTCCAGCAGGTTCACCATTTGCTAAAAGAAGATGGAGTAGCCTTGATTCACGGAATATCACGACAGCAAGGTGGCGCAACCAACGCTTGGATCAATAAATATATTTTCCCTGGCGGATATATTCCTGGTGTCTCGGAGCTTGTTAATCATATGACGACAGCAAGTCTACAATTAGTTGATTTAGAAAGTCTTCGCCGCCATTATCAAAAAACATTAGAAATTTGGCATGCTAACTTTATTGCTAATCTAGGGGAAGTTCGGAAAATAAAAGATGAACGTTTTATCCGGATGTGGGACTTATATTTGCAAGCATGTGCCGCTTCCTTTAAAGCAAGCAATATTGATGTTATTCAATATTTACTCGTTAAAAATAGCAGCAACCAGCTGCCAATGACAAGAGGATAGGAAATCATTTCTAATGGAAGCAGGAGGATTCTACTCCCTCCGCTTCTTTTAAAACTGCTCCATTACTAAGTCTGTATTTACTGCCACCCCGGTCCTACTACCGTCTGCAGCAGAAAGGACGACAGTGGATGCGCCTGCTTTTTCTGCTTCTCCTGCCACATAAACATTTTTACAAGTGGTACGACCAAATCCGTCCGTCGCTACAACTCCATTAGGATGAACCTCTAACCCAAGCTGCTCCACAAATTGATTAGATCGATAATAGGAAGGAACGATAAAACCACCTGTTCTCGTAATCCTTTGTCCAGATTTAAACTCGACTTGCTGAAGATAGCCATTTTCCCCTAATAGCCTTTTAATCGGTTCTGTTATGATAGAGATATTTCTTTTCTGAAAATCCTCTGTTATTTTCTCTGAAACTGCCGCTCCATTTGTCGCAATGACTAAATCTTTTGACCAATTATAAACCAGTTTCCCCATATGTAAGACTTGTGCTTCGGTATGGGCAATAACAATTAGCGCTTGATCCCGTAATTCCCATCCATCGCAGTAAGGGCAACTGAACAGACTTTTTCCATAATATAGTCTTGCATTCGGAATTGGGATTACCTCTTGAACACCAGTTGCAATAATAAGCTTTTGCGTTAAGTATTCATCATGATGTTTTGTTTTAACTAGCAGTAGTCCCCTTTCACCTCTAGCCTTCTCAATGTTGGTTACCCTAGCTTTGAAACAAGAAATATTCGTGTATTTCATTAAATCATCCATTCCTAACTCTTTAAACATCTGAGGGCTTATCCCGTCTCTTGTAATAAAACCGTGGGATTCATGGCTAACCCTATTTCTATTTGTCCCATCATCGAATATGGCAATATTTCGCCTTGCTCTCCCTAATATGAGCGCAGCACTCATTCCAGCTGGACCTGCACCGATAATAACGCAATCAAAAATATTCACCTAAAGTACCCCCTCTTCTTCCTCTTTTAATTATATGAAGAGGTTAGTAAATATAGTGCTAGAATTAATTTATATAAAATGGTTCAAAAATCCTTAAATAAAGAAACCGTTTTTCTATTTGTTTTGTCTAAATCAATAGATAGAAAGGGGAGGGGAATTTGGAGAAGCAAGAAAGAGATAAATTGCTTACAAACGCGATGGATACCTATGGTCATTATTTAACCCGACTTGCTTTTGCTCTCGTGAAAGACAAACAAAAAGCCGAGGATATTGTGCAGGAGGTGTTTATCCGTTATTACTTAAATCTCGATCAATTTGAAGGTAGATCCAGCATTAAAACATATTTATACCGGATAACTGTAAATGAATGCAGAAATTATTTTAAAAGCTGGGCTTTTCGAAAAATAGAAGTTTCCAAGCTTGCTAGTATATTTCTTATTGATAAAGAATCACCAGAAGATGCTTATTTAAAGCAAGAAAACAAATCGTATATTGCTGCCATACTTAATAGACTTCCAATAAAATATAAGGAAGTAATTTGGCTATATTATTATGCAGAATTATCGGTAAAAGAAATTAGTGATATATTAAATTGTTCCAGCAACACAGTTAAAACTAGATTAGCAAGAGGACGAAAAAAAGTGCAATTAACAATTAGCGAGGAGGAGATGAAACATGTCAAAAAATATTAAACAATTATTAGATGAAACAATCCCTAGTGATATAACTCTTTCCAAAGAAAATAAACAAAAAATTTTACAAACTGCCAATACTCACATGAAAAGATCAACTCCTCCTAGAAGAAAATTATTCCGTCCTATATTCAGTACACTCGCCATCATAGGTCTCCTTATTATTTTAATTGGACCTTCTCTATTAAATCGGCTTTCTTCATACGAAACATTTGACACACCATTAGAAAAGATAACCATTCCGAACGTAGATTACTCTTCTTTCATTCGTTCTATTTTTATAAGAAGTACGAATGAATTAATTTTTGCCGATAACAAAATAATCTATTCCTATTCACTTACATCTCACTCACAGCAAGTACTTGTTAAGTCTACGGAAGATATTGATATTTATAAAATGGCCGCGAATGAAAATTGGCTTGTTTGGGGAAAAGGAAATGATGACATTTATATTTTAAATCGAAAAACACAAATGCAGCCCAAACAACTAAACAATGTTATTGGGGATTTACAGCTTAAAGAGAATAGGATGATTTATAGTGATGCTTATGGATATAACTGGATAAACTTAACAACCATGGAGGAAGGCATTATACATGAAAACTTAGGAATTGGAAGAAATAGCAAGGCTGATTTATATGAGAACATCCTTGTTATTCCTGAACAATTCAAAACAAATAACAGCAATGAAACAGTGTTCTATGTCTATGATATTACAACTCTTGAACAGATTGGAAAATATAAAGTTCCTTATAAATCAGCAGAATATGTTACCTTAGTAAACAATAAAATATATGCCGCATTTTCAAATGAAGACGAGAGCCCAACTATTTTAGGCTACATTGATCTCTCTAATGGCAATTTTCATCAAATAAAAACGCCTCCGTTTAATAATTTTGCTATATATAAGGAATTCATTGCATTAAGTGTAAAGAAGAACAACTCCGATACAGTAAAATTATATCAATTACAAGACGATGTCTTAAAGGAACTACCAACTTTTAATAACATTAACGAACGATTAGTCGTTCCACGTTTCACCGACGATGGAACTTTAATCGTAAATGGAGAATCAGCAGATTTTTCCATGTATATACAGGTTGTAGAATGAAGCAGGGGGATGGAAGGAACGGTTCCTTCCATCCCCTCTTTCCAAGAATTAATAAAACTGTCGCTCTCTTTCTATTAAACAATATATTCCCTATAACGATTATAGTCTTCTTCCTACTACTATCGCTTTTTGTCTTTCTTCCATTTATATTCCTCCATTCTGCTTATAAAAAAACACAGGTCTTTGCAGCCTGTGTTTTGAAATAACTGGAAGGAAGAAAATAGAAAATACAAAAGAGAGGACAATTCTCCCCCTTTCCATCCCATTTATAACCGCTAATGAAAGGCTTATTTAAAAATAGGCATACTAATTCCGATTACTCTACACACAGGCAGAGCCTTTAAGTACTATTAAATTAGTTACTTGAACTACTCACCCCTTATTGACCTTACAGTCTGATTGAAGGGGGAGATTCCTACGAACACCAAAGTATCCTTCAGTTATCTTAGTAGGCTACCCCCGCAGTTCCTGCGGTTAGAAGTCTTAACGCTTCCTTTTTGAGATTGATTGCTGCGTTAATATCTCGATTTTCATGATGGGTATGGCATTTTGGACATTCCCATTCACGTAAGCCAAGATTTTTAACAACTTTGTTTTGGTAGCCACAACAGGAGCAAAGCTGACTGGATGGAAAGTTCTTTGCCACTGTCACCACTTGTTTTCCATACCATTTTGCCTTGTATTCCATCATGGTTTTGAATGCTGACCATGATACTTCACTAATGGCTTTAGCAAGGTTGTGATTTTTTAACATATTTGATACGGACAAATCTTCCATCCCGATTATGTCGTGGTTTTTGACAATATCAGTGGAGATTTTGTGCAAGTAATCCTTTCTTGCGTTTGCCATTTTCTCGTGAATGCGGGCCACTTTTCGTTTGACTTTATACCAGTTTGAGCCACCAACGGTTCGTCTGCTCATGATTCGTTGAAATTCAGCTAACTTTTCTTCCAATGTGCGAAAGAATTTAGGGTTAGAGAAAGTTGTACCATCTGAAAGAATAGCAAAATTTTTTAGCCCAACATCTACTCCAATAGCGGAATGTGTTTTAGGTAACTCTATCACTTCCACTTCTGCACAGATGGAAAGGAAGTATTTTCCTGACGGATTGCGTCTAATGGTAGCACTCCGTATCTTGCCTTCGACTTCACGACTTTTGGCAAAGCGAACAAGGCCAAGTTTAGGCAGCTTCATATAGTTACCTTCAACCGCAATATTTCCGTTTGTATGCTTTGTCGTGTAGGATTGCACAGGATTCTTCTTCGATTTAAAGCGTGGGTACTTATTTTGCTTTTTGTAGTATCGTTTAAAAGAATCAGCCAAGTTTTCAACCGATTTCTGCAAAGCAATACTATCCACTTCTTTCAGAAAAGAATAGTGTTTCTTTAATTCTGGAATTGCCTTTACTGTTTCATATTTGTTCAAACATTTTTCTTTCCAATTATTCGTTGAAAGTTGACTATTTTGAACCATTTTTTCAACAATATACCAATAAGCGTCTTTGTCTTTCTGCTTACCTAGAAAGAAATTGTATGTGAACCTCACACAACCAATCGTTTTATTGATGAGTTCCATTTGTTTTTTATTGGGATAGATACGAAACTTATATGCTTTATTAACGATCACTGCGCTCACTCCCCTAACACGAATATATGTTCTTATTTTACTATAAGAGGATGTGTTTTGGCTATCGCAAACCGACATCCATCTCCCTCTTTTTGTTAGGCTAAAGCCCTGCACACAATGGAAGAAGGAGTCTTCTGTCGGAAAATGACGAAAGCATTGCTGCCAGAACTAAAGAAAGCGAATGGTGCAAAAGTTGTCCAGATAACCTCAAGAGCTCATTGGTTCTCTCCTTTTCATTTTGGTGATCCTAACTTTATCGACACCCCCTATGATAAGTGGGTGGCTTATGGGCAATCAAAAACAGCAGTTTCCTTATTGAGTGTTGCGCTTGATGAATTATATAAAAAAGACAATATTCGATCCTTTGCGGTACATCCAGGAAGTATTGTTACAAACCTCTCTCATAATTTAACAGATGAAGAATTGTCGGAAATGGGAGCAATTAATAAGAACGGAGAACGAGGCTACGATAGCTACAATAATGAACACAAAACCATCAAAGAAGGTGCTGCAACCATCGTATGGTGTGCAGTTAGCCAACAACTAGCAGGATATGGTGGCGTTTATTGCGAAAATGGAGACATTGCTCCCATAGCTACAGACGACACCGATAGAATCGGTGTCAAACCATGGGCTATTGATAAAGAAGCTGCTCTTACATTATGGGAAGAAACTCCGCTATTATTTAAGTAATTACAAGGACAGTTGTCTCGCTTCCCTTTATCATATTATGAACAAAAAAGCGAGGGATCAGGAGAATGCCTATCTGGTTCCCTCGCACTCTTAATTCCCATGAAAGGAACAGCTACTAATGTGATCGTTAACTATCCCGATGGCTTGTAGATAGGAATAAATGGTTACAGGGCCGACGAATTTGAAGCCTCTTTTTTTCAAATCTTTACTGACTTTTTTTGAAAGATCGGTTTCTGCAGGAATTTGGCTATCATATTGCCAGTTTGATACGATTGGACTTCCATCTACATAAGCCCATAAAAATTCCGCAAAACTGCCAAACTCTTTTTGTATCTCCATAATTGCTAATGCATTGCTTTTAACCGATTTAATCTTTAACGGATGTTTCACCACTTCCGTATTGGTTCTGATTTTTTCCATATCTAATTCTGTTAAATTTGCACAGTATTCTAAATCAAAATGATGAAAAGCTTGTCTATATGCATCTCGCTTTTTTAACACGATAGACCAAGACAATCCAGCCTGTGCTCCTTCTAACACCAACATTTCAAACAAGTACTGATCATCATGACTTGGCACACACCATTCTTTATCATGATAATCTCGCATCATTTCACTAGAGTTTGCCCATGCACATCTAGTTTCCATATAACCATCCTCTTTTCATTAATATTACTAATAGTATAAATCATTTACCTAGACAACATCATGTCATATTTAGATTCAATCACCTCGCTTCTCCTTTCTTTCGATGATAAAATTAACCAAATAATATACATATCCCGTATAATTCTGCACTACCTAACCGTTATACATGTGAAAGAAGTTAAGGAGGGAAAAAACAATGGAAAAGCATTTTACAAAAATTTTTACCGATGAATCTAGAAAACTATTACATGAATTTGAAGAAATGATTGCATCCCACTCCAAAGCCTTATGGAACTATTGTAAATATATTACAGGGTTTCCATGGGATGGAGAAGACTTATATCAAGATACCATCATTAAATCGTTTGGAATGGCTCCGCAAAGGTGGCATGAGATTACAGATAAAAAGAACTACCTTTTTCGAATTGCAACAAACGCTTGGATTGACCAATGCAGAAAAAGAAAAAGAGAGATTGGAATATTAGATGATATTCAAACTCCCTCCATTGCTTTTTCTGATCATTTACTCTTAGAAGAGATTCTACTTTCCTTGGAATCAAATTTAACGCCGAAACAAACAGCGGCCTTTCTTCTTATCGATGTTTTCCACTTTAGCGCTGAAGAAGTTGCTGGAATTGTAAAAAGTACTCCGGGTGGGGTATATTCTGCTGTTCAACGGGCTAGGAAAAAAATCGCTTCTTTAGACTTTTCTAAATCCGAAATTTATGCTGGAACTAATTCTGCACAGAAAGAAACGATTCAGGCATACTTGCAAGCTTTCAATGAAGGAAATTTAGATAAGATGTTACGCCTATATAGTGATCAAGCTCAATACGAAGCATTCCTTGGCTTCCAAGAATATTCTAAAGACGAAATGCGTAACGGCTCCCTAATCTATGGGTTACCTGGTCATACAGCAGTAGAAAAAATACTATGGGGAAAACCAGTTATTATCGTTTTAGCCGCAACCGACGAAGGATTAAAAATTCATGATATTCAATCACAAGAAATAGAGAATGGCAAAATCGTGAGCCATCAAAGCTACTTCTTTCGAAAAGAATTTATTTTAGCTGCAGCACACGAGCTAGGAATACAAGCCCAATTAGATAAACCAAAATGGTAACAGAGGGACGGTTCACTACCTAAAAGGAAGGGAACCGTCCCTCTAAAAACCATTACGATAACTGGGCAGTCGGTCGTATAATTATTTCATTGATGGATGTATCTTCGGGTTCATCAATCGCAAAGGCAATGGACCTTGCTATACATATGGGTGAAATAGAAATCCCCTCTGTTTTGACACCATTTCCTTAACCTCTCTGGAACTTATTGAATTTGTTAATTCTGTCTTCACAATCCCAGGTGATACGATCGTAGTACGGATGTTTGATTCTGGTGATTCCTCTTGTCGCAACCCTTCCGTAATTGCTCGGACAGCATACTTTGTCCCACTGTATACCGCTGAAGTGGGACTTGTTTGATAACCAGCAACAGAAGAGATATTGATTATATGTCCTCCTTTTTGGTTTCGCATGGTTGGTAAAACAGCAGCAATACCATACAATACACCTTTTATATTAATATCAATCATTCGATCCCATTCATCAACTTTTAATTCCTGCAATTGTGACAACGGCATAACTCCTGCATTATTTATTAGTACATCGATTCTCCCATAATGTTCTAAAGAGAACTTTATTAATTCTTGCATATCTTGAGTAGAAGTGACATCCACTTTAAGAAAAATTGAGTCTCCTCCCTCTTTTTCTATTTCGTTGCATACCTTTTGGAGACGATTTTCTCTTCTCGCCGCAAGAACAATTTTTGCTCCCTTCTTTGCAAGCAATTTTGCTGTAGCTTCCACAATACCGCTAGAAGCTCCTGTTATGATTATAACTTTCGCTTTTGTTTGTTCCATTCCTATCACTCCTATATTTTACTTACATTTCTAATATAAGGAGGAGGCTGGGACAAAACTAAATAACCAATCTTTAAAGACGAACAATCTCTAATTTAGCTCTTAAATAAAGCTACTTTCTCATGATGGTTATC
>NZ_JBQHVO010000020.1:0-66336 GCF_052064465.1 Niallia sp. HCP3S3_B10
TTGTGTTA
Source organism: Niallia sp. HCP3S3_B10 (assembly GCF_052064465.1). Classification (NCBI taxonomy): domain Bacteria; kingdom Bacillati; phylum Bacillota; class Bacilli; order Caryophanales; family Bacillaceae; genus Niallia; species Niallia sp. HCP3S3_B10. Next base: position 9 of record NZ_JBQHVO010000020.1, read on the forward strand.
CATTGATTCATGAGAGCCTCTCCTTTTCGTAGTTTTCTAGTCAAATTCTACTTTACAAAAGGAAGCTCTCTTTTTTAATGCTTCATTTTTTCCAGCTACCGCGCTTTCGCTTGGTGACCTTTTTGTCTAGTTGGGGGACTCGTCCCCCAACTAGACAAAAAGGATATTTATTCTCCCACAAACATTTTACTCATACAAGATATTGTATGGTATGTCTATAGTGAAAATAGTGATACTATACTCACTATAGATTTCAGAAAATATATAGAATGTAAAAATACAATGATGTTAGATGTATTAAAATGTTGGGTATCGAATTTCTTATTGGATTATGCAGGTAATACTATTGCGGCATATTTCAAGTATTTAGTGGATGTTTTAAATATTACTTCAACTTTAGCTAAGTCAAAAGTTAGTGATTTAGAAGAATATTTATTATCCGAAGCGACGAAATCGATAAAACATGAAATGATAAAGTCTTTATTGAATTTTTTAGATTTTTATGATGAATTGGATTCAACGGAAGAATATATACAGCTAGCCAGTGAGCTTCATGAAAAACTCGAAATAGAACCGAGGGAAATTCCATCAAGCAGAGATTGCTTAATGTTCCTATTCGCCTTAAATAATTTTTTTGATAATACTCCTTCATCAGATTGGCGATATTTATATTTTACTCCAATAAGGATTTGGTGGATACTAACTACCAAAATCCCAATGAGAATCGGTGAATTTCTTAAAATACGAAGGGATTCTCTTAAAGTAAAAGAAACGGATAATAAAGTTCGATATTATCTAGAGCTACCTAGATCTAAGGAGAAAAACAACAAAAAAAGAATTCAAGTTATTGATAAAATTGAGATTGATAAGAGTTTTTACAATTTCATAGATTCCTATATTATTGAATCAAATAAATACGGAGAGTCGGATTCATTAATATCTTATATGGTAATTAGAAAACTTAGAGAAAATGTTATAGAGAATAAAATTAATAGTTTTGTCAAGAAACGTAATGATAGAATAATTGATCATGAAACTTTTAGAAAATTGTTATACGATTTTTATGAATTCATTATTAAAAATCCACCATATAATTTTTCTGTTCGAGATGTCGGGAATGACAATCTTGAAACAATTTCAAAAAGTCGTGAAGAAGGAAATTATTTCGATATTGAGAGGCGATTACGACCTAATGATACAAGACATTTAGCATTTATGTTTTTGAAGCTTCAAGGCCTTCATCCGGTAGAAATAGCTCGTCTAGGTGGTCATTTATCTCTCAGCTCACAAACCCATTATTTTAAGCATAGGGAATTTGAAACTGATTCTTCAACTATTCAACTATTGAGATTATTTGACATGGATTGCCAATACTTTAAAACAAGTTTTTTTAAAACAATAAATGAACCAATAATTAGTTCAAAAATAAATGATGAATTTAGAAGACGTTTTGTATTAAAAAACGCTGAGCCTGACCGAGATAAGTGGGATAAATTAGAAATAGGTTGGTGTTCAGCGAGTATAAAACGTTGTAAACGTCACTGTTTTATATGTGATGAATATTGGAAAATAGAATTTGATGAATTTAAGACAAAATATAATGAGATTATTAAGTGGATGGATTCTACGGAGAACAAAGCAATTAAGGTTTATAATTCGTTGGGACATATCTATGACCAAATTCATAGTAATAAAAATGAGCAGCTGAAATTGGATATAAAACTAAAAAAAGTGTTATACACAAAATCAAAGGAATTAAAAGATTTATTAGAAAGTATCGGGGCTTGTGTTGATCATATCTATGAACAGACAGGGGTGAACATTGAATGGCAAACAAGTATCCAAAAGACAAAATCGACGAATTACTTGACAGATATGTAGAAGAAAATAAGGTCAAAATCATTAACAAAAGACCATTTGCTGAATTTGTGACAGAATTATTCGAAAAAGGCGAACTTAGTTGGTTAGATAAATCCATTCCTGAATACTATTGGAGAAAAGCAGCCTATGAAGGATTTCATTATATTGAAAGATACAATGAAGCTGTAAATACTCCAATACTTATAGAAAATGAGAATCCGGAAATTAAACTTCCAAGTATAAAGGATTCAATCGAAAAACTAATTAAAGACCCATCTAAACTATATAAGACGTTGGAGCCTTATGAAAAGGAATTAAAATTATTATTAAAAAAAGAAAAGAAAAGTGAAAAGAAAATAAAGGAGTTAAACAACAAAATAATTGATCAAAAGAAAAAAATTAAAGAACTAGAAGATTTAAATAAACTAGCTCAATCTACTATTTATAAACTCTTTTATTATGGTAAGGATAGGAAAGAAAAAAATCTAATAAACTTACTCACTACTACAAAAAATTCAACAAAGCCTGTTAATAGAGCATTAGAAAATTTATTTAACCATGAAGCATTTGAATTTTTTGATCTTGAAACTGGCGAAAAAATATATAAAGAAACAAAAATTATTGATATAAAGAAGCGTAAAAAAGAGTCTTCTAGTTTGGATTTGTGGAATGACTTATAAAAAAAGCCCAGCTATGCAGATATATAAAGTGCCTAGCTGGGCTTTTGGGTTATTTCAATTCTTCCGTATTTTCATATCTGCTATCTAAAAAGTCAACTATATGAATAATGTAACCCTCAATTGTTTGTGGATTCCGTACACATGCCCCCCATTCTGGAAGACCGTGATGACATAAAATACAGTGGGAAATATGGTGTATGTCTTCTAAAGAAATCCTTATATTTTCTGTTTCTATTATTTTCGAGAGGATAAGTACACCATATGGGATATGTCCTATCATTACTCCTAACTCATCCATGATTATTCCAGTTTGTTTCCTATTCTCAATATTAGAATGATCAGCCGTTGGGAATAAGAATTTAAATTCCTCAAACTTTTTGCCAGCATGATCATATTCTAGTAATTTTCCAATATCATGAAATAAAATGCTTGTAAAAACTAAATCATAATTAGGAGCTGAACTTCTATGTTGCATTGCGCCATATAACATTGTATAAAGATGATCAATAGTATCTTTCCATACAATGTGCTGAGGATTTATAGACTCCGATTGAAGTTGATTCCAAATATCCTTCTTATGTGCTTTTTCAACTACGTTTATTAGCTTTATAATTGCTTGATAATGGTTATCTTCTTGTTTTAATATGAATCTTGCGAACCTCATTAAACCTACTGTATGTTTTAATAAGCCACCTAAATAATTATGATGAAATCCTTTTGCTGCTGGCCTAATAGAAAATTGGTCCCAAAAACGTTTCATTGCAGCTAAGGATATGTCCTTAAAAGGTTGTTCCAATTCATTTATATATGAGAAAAGTTCTACAGTAAAATCTTCAATATTTTGCTTAGTGTAAGCTAGAAAAGTGAAGGGATTAATATCTTCTTCACATGGTTTCATTTTATTTATAGTAAGTGATTTATGCCCCCGATAATCTTCTATTCTAGCCTCAACATCGAAAATAGAGAATTCTTCAAGTAAAGGGATAGTATTTTCAACGGCATTTTGGTTGTCCCATAATTTTGCATTTATCGAACCAAAATTATTACTAAATCTTATTTTTAAATATTGTTTGTTAGTTTTGGTTGATTCGATATTAAAGTCATTAAGAAGTAATCGTAATTTAACATTGATTCCTTTTTCAAATTCATTTATGTTGAAAATTTCTTCACCAGTAGGGAGAATAGGAGTTGGAAATTCTTTTAGGACCTGTTCTCTATCATCTTCAGTTAACTCAAATTTAACTGGGATAAAATCATAGAAATAAAATTTTATGTCATTCATTGATTATCACTCCTAAACTTTACACACTAAAGTGTAAAAGTTTTTTTATTTATCATTTTCTATATCATTTTAACTTAAATGTTTGATTAAGTAAGTAAAATTTGATTAATGTACTACCTTCCGTTGAAAATCAAGCTTGAAGATTTGAAACTACTTCCACTATACAAATAAGGGTATATCCAATTCCTATAATCGTTGTGCATCAGGAAAATGCGGATTTACAACGATAAGGAATTTCCAATATAAAAAGCCTGATTTCCCAATCCCTAAACTGAGAAATTCGGCTCTTTTTTTTTTTACCCCATAAAGAGGTACAGCCGACAAAATGCTGATATTATAGGCTAAGGCATTTTTTTATATCCTAAGTGGATGTAGGGATGGATTTAAAATCTAGATATAAATAAATATTCTCCTAGAAAGTACGTTCCGATCCGATCCAATGGTGATATGTGCGGGAGAAAAACGTTACCTGAGCGTACAAGATTTCTTAACTTGGTAAGAACAGACAACGCATAATTGGCGATTTATATTCCCATCATCATAAACGTGCTTTTGCCAGCGATTTGAGAGAAAGTTCAAAGGTGCGCCTTCTGGAATTCTTCGTTTATTATTTTTTGTTCATCTCTTTAATGGTCACAATAGCGTGAAGCAATGACTCTCCTGATTTTATATAGAAGTGATTTCTAAGGCATCTAACAATTTTGGGGTATGTTTACGTAAGTAGTTAAGAACGCGATTGTTCCTACCTAGTAATTTGATTTTGGTTATACTTTGAATTTTTAAAGGTTTCTATTATTTTCTGTGGCTGTTTCACAACACTTTATTTAGTTGTTTTTGTGAATATAAATCAAATATTAGGTAATTATATAAAATATGATAACAAAAAGGAAAAACGAGATGGATAGTTAAAAAAATAATGGAGTAAGAGGGTTGAAAATGGATCAAAATAAAGCAAGTTTTTCTACTATATTTGTTCTCTCTATGATGAGTATAGGATTAATGAACCATGTAATGGTGATACCCATGTTACTAAGCACAGCAAAGAGGGATTCTTGGATATCTGTACTAATTTCAGGAGTTTTATTTTTGGGGTGGCTTGTTTTTCTACGAGTAATTATTAAAAAAACAAATTACTCCCATTTATTTACTTGGATGAAGGACCGAGTTGGTAAAGTTGTTGCTTGGGGTCTTTCTTCGGTTGCCTATGTTTTTATCCTTTTATTAATTGGAGTTACCTTAAAGGATATGATTGTTTGGACAGTTACTTCCTATTTCCCTCAAAGTCCAACTTTCATCTTAGCCATAGTTTTTCTAATCATTTGTTTTTTTGCTGCGACATCTAGCTTTGCCACCCTATCTATTATTTCAGGTTTTTTGTTTGTTTTTGTTGTTGCTTTAGGTTTTTTTGTCATGAGCCTAAATATTCCTCATAAGGATTACGCTCAAATATTTCCTATATTAGAACATGGTTTGAATCCTGTTTTGAAAGGCATGATCTATAGTTCAGGTTCTCTAATGGAAGTTGCACTTATACTTTTCTTACAACACAAATTAAAACCCAACATTAAGGTTCGAAGTTTACTTTTCCTCGGAATTATCTTGATAGGGTTAACCCTAGGTCCCTTATTAGGTTCGATTGCTATTTTTGGTCCAGAAGAGGCTGCTAATCAGAGGTATCCGGCATACGAGGAATGGCGATTATTAAAAATTGGTAAATATATTGAACATGTAGATTTTTTTTCTATTTACCAATGGCTATCAGGTGGATTTATAAGAATAAGTTTAGGTTTGTTTATAATTGGACAGCTCTTTCCATTTGAGAACGATAAGAATAGACATTTATTAATAGGATTTAGCTCATTAATTACATCGTTGATGGTTCTTCTACCTATAAGTGATATGCAATTTGTTCGCTTTTTGCAAAATATATATTTTTATTTATCGCTTCTATTTTTACTTATCTTTTCTTTTAGCATTGGGTTATTAGCATTTTTAAAAGGGGAAAAGGGGAGATAATTCTTGAAATATAATAAATATAAAAAACAAAAGGAACTGAACTCTTATCATACTACCTTTCAGAATACTGATGAAGTAAATGAAGAGAAAATTCGTTCAACTTATCAAAAAAGTGAGGATGTTAAAGTTGTACTACATAAATTTACTGATGAACAACAAGAAATAGATACCATATTTATCTATTGTGAGAATTTGGTTGATAAAAAACAAATAAATCAAATCATTATTCCACAACTAAAAAAAATGACAACAAAAAATGACTATAAAATATTCAAAGATTGCGTGGAATGGAATCAAGATGAACTAGAATGGACACCTTTAAAGGTGGAAACAGGGTTAAATTCCATCTCTTTAGAGATCTTCGATGGTAATTTAGTCATTTATTTTCCGGAATTTAGCGCTTTTTTTTCTGTTAGTGCATCCAATAAACCAAACCGTTCAACTGAACAATCCAATTACGAGGTATCTGTTCGTGGCCCAAGAGATAATTTCACAGAGGATATCTCAACAAATATTGCACTAATTCGAAAAAGACTAAGGTCGCCAACGCTATCTTATCAAACTTATACGATAGGAACAAGAACTCAAACTAAGGTGGGATTATTATATCTAGAAGATGTGGTTAATACGGAGATGCTAGATACTATTCGGGAACGATTATCTAATGTTGAGATTGATGGAATTATTAGTTCAACTCAATTGCAGGAGATGGTTTCCAAACAATCACTTTCTATTTTCCCACTTTCTGCTGATACATCCAGACCTGACTTTGCAGTTGAATGTTTATTACAAGGTAGAATAATCATAGTAGTAGATGGCTCACCATTAGTCATTATTGCTCCTGTAACCATTACTTTTTTGATTAAAGCAGCAGAGGATTCACATTTTAATTATTTACCCATGTCATTAGCTCGATTTTATAGATGGGCGGGATTTCTTTTAGCTGTCTACTTACCCGGGTTTTGGATGGCATTGCTTGCATACCATCAAGATCAAATCCCTTTTCCTCTTCTTGCGACTATAACTGTTGCAAGATCGGGGTTGCCATTTCCTGCACCATTAGAACTTATGATCGTTTTATTCCTGTTTGAAATGTTCCGTGAAGCTGGTCAAAGATTACCTTCCCCTCTTGGACAAACTCTCTCCGTCGTTGGGGGACTCATTATTGGAGACGCTGCAATTCGGTCGGGTTTGATTTCTCCTTCGGTCATCGTTATTACGGCTCTTTCTGCCATCTCAGGGTTTACACTAGTGAACCAAATATTAGCAAGTTCAATATCCATTCTTAGAGGATTTGTTCTTGTTTGCTCGATTTTTATGGGTTTATACGGTTTTATGTTGGGAGGATTTATGATTGTCATTTATATGGCAAGGTTACGTTCTTTCGGAATCCCTTACTTAGCTTTAGTATTTCCGAAGTCTAGTTCAGATCTTTTCAAGGCGCTATTTCGGTTACCATGGAAAAGTTATAGAGAACGTGTTAGTTATGTTCGTACGCGGGATAGTACAAAGACGGATGAAGGGGAGTGACAATCCTGAAACTACGTAGGTTCTTTTTAATTAGCATACTAACTCTCTTTAGTCTGGTATTATCGGGATGTTGGAATATCAAAGAAATACAAGATATTTACTATGTTGCAGCACTTGGAATTGACTATAAAGATGAAAAATATATAGCTTATGTTCAATTACTGGACTTTTCTAATGTGGCTAAACTAGAAGGTGCTAGACCTGATAAACAACCACCGATTTGGATTGGGAGAGGTGAGGGAATTACGATGACAGAAGCGTTAAATCAATTATACAAGGATGCACAACAAAGACTTTTTTGGGGACATGTGTCTACATTGATTTTGAGTAATACATTACTTGAGCAAGATATCAAATCCTCTATTGATTTTATAAATCGATATAGAGAAATACGTTATAATATCCAATTTTATGCTACAAATGAATCCATTGAAGACGTACTTAAAACAAAATCATTTTTCACTTTATCTGGACTCTCGACGATTCTTCACGAACCAAATGAAAGTTATAAGCAAAGATCCTACATACAACCCATTCAATTTTTCCAATTTATTCGAGATAGCAATCCTGTTGGACAAACAGCTTTCATTCCTTCAATAAAAATATCCACTGAAAATTGGAAAGAGGAAGATAAAAAAGCACCATTGTTAAGAAATGACGGCGCTGTCTTTATAAGAAATAACCATCTACAAGGATGGCTTTCTGAATCTGATTTAAACGGTCTAAGATGGATAGATGAAAAAACTGTTCGATCTCCTTTGTGGATAGTTGAAGATGATCAACCGGTTGTTTCTATAGTATTAGAAAAACCAAAGGTGAGGATAACTCCAGTTATTACTAACGAACAAGTGAGATATAAAATTAACGTATCCTTACAAGCCGGAATAAACGAAAAGTTAAAAGAAATTAGTGAAAACAAGTTAGTTGCTAACACTAAAAAAATAATAAGAGATGAGATTTTAAAGACTTTTGAAAAAGGAGTGGAGATAAATTCAGATGTTTATAGGTTAGGTGAAATATTATATCGGGAGAACCCTCAGAGATGGAATCAAGAGATAAAAGAAAAGCCATTTTTTTTAAATAAGGATAGTATCGAGCATATCAACATTCAAGTTAAGTTAGTGAACTCAGGAAAATTGAAATACCAAGAAAGTCATTATTAGAGTGATTTAGCCAAATTTCACAAAAGTCAATTCTTAATGTATGAACTGCACCCCAATTGTTAGACACAACTAACAATTGGAGGTGCAGTTTTTTTATGGCAAAGTTTTCTCCAGAAGAAAAAATACAGGCAGTAAAACAATATTTAAATGGAAATGAAGGAGGAAAATCAGTTGCTGAATTTATAGGTGTTCATCCGAGTATTCTTCACCAGTGGATTAAACAATATGAGTACTTTGGTGAAGATGCTTTTGAAAAGCGCTATACATCCTATCCCGCAAAGTTTAAACTAGATGTACTCAATTATATGAACGAACAAGGGACGTCTATCAGGGATACAGCAGCGATTTTTAATATTCCATCTTATGAAACGGTTCGAAAATGGAAAGTTGCTTATGAAACAAAAGGATATGATGCCCTACAACCAAAGAAAAAGGGGCGACTATCTTTGAAGAATGACAATCAAGAATTACCGAAAAAACAAGAACAGACTGAAGGATCAATGGAAGCACTTCAGAAGGAATTAGAACATCTACGTATGGAAAATGCGTATTTAAAAAAGTTGAATGCCTTAGTTCAAAACAAGGGAAAATCACCAAACAAGACAAAGCGCAAGTAGTCTATGAATTAAGGCATGAATTTCCGGTGAAAGCACTTATAAAGCTCGCAAGCATTCCACGCAGCACATATTATTATTGGGTGAAAAACTTCAGTCGTCCCGATCCTGATGCAGAGCTGAAAGTATTGATTCAAACGATTTTTGAGGAAAATGATAGCTGTTATGGATATCGCCGTATTCGTGATGAACTTAGAAATCGCGGACATAAGGTCAACCATAAGAAAGTACAGCGTATCATGAAAGAATTAGGGATAAAATGTCAGGTTCGGATGAAAAAATATAAATCTTATAAAGGAACGGTTGGAAAAATTGCACCCAATATTTTAGATCGCAATTTTAAAGCTGAAAAACCAAATCAAAAATGGGTTACGGATATAACAGAGTTTAAGTTATTTGGAGAAAAGTTATATTTGTCACCTATTTTAGACTTATTTAACGGGGAGATCATTACCTATACCATCGGCTCAAGACCGACCTACTCTCTTGTTTCTACAATGTTAGATCAGGCTTTTGAACGTTTAAGAGACGATGATACCCTCCTCATTCATTCGGATCAAGGCTGGCACTACCAAATGAAGCAATATCGTCATTCTCTTAGTGAACGGGGTGTTACACAAAGTATGTCTCGCAAAGGGAACTGTTACGATAACGCAGTTATAGAAAACTTCTTTGGCATCATGAAATCAGAATTTCTTTATCGAAAAGAATTTGAAAGTATAGAACACTTTAAGAAAGAACTACAAAAATATATAAATTACTATAATCACAAACGAATCAAGGCAAAATTAAAAGGCATGAGCCCGGTACAATACCGAGTTCATGCCCTGCAAGCCGCCTAACGAAATAACCTGTCTAACTTTATGGGGTCACTTCAGTATGGAATTGACTTTTTAATTATATTTCTGATAGCGTATAATATTTGCGTTTCGTCTGCAGAGTCCCATAAACACATTCTATTACTGAATATGAATTTACTTCGGGATAACAGGGACCCAGAGTTCGTGTCTTGGTTTATGCTTCGGACCGTAATAACATTCTATACAAGGTAAATTTGCAAGTTCATACTCGGAGTTAGGAACCCACTCGGTATATAAACGTTTCCATGCATCTACTATGTTCGGAAATACTGCCCATGTACTTGCGGGTATAATAAGCGTCTCCATATTTTCAGGGGATTCCCCATCGTATCTTACGCCCATGAAATAGGAAAATTCTTCATCTGTTATGGCGGCTTCTTTTCCGCAAACCCCCAGAAGGCTTTCAAGCGTGCATTTTGGATTTTTCCATGACATAGCTACTAGTTCTTGCATAAATCCATCTTTTTTCGCGGTGTTCCAAAGCGTAGGGATTGTTTTAAATGCTCTGCTTGTTTTTACTGGCTTACTTTTTCCTACAATTCTTAATTCAAAATCAAGGTTTTCAATTCTGTAATCCATCTCGGTATCTCCTTTAATAGTAATTTGAAAGGATATTCTGGGAAAGGCTTTTAACTGTACCCCTCTATTATGAGCATTGGAAGGGGTTACTCCATGCATTTTTTGAAAAGCACGTGAGAAAGTATCAGAAGAAACATAACCATATTTAACTGCCACATCGATGATCCGAATTTCACTTTTTTGAATTTCAAATGCTGCGAGTGTTAACCGTCTACGTCTAATATATTTTGAGAGCGATACACCTGAGATTGAAGAGAACATTCTTGAAAAGTGAAACTCGGAAAATTTAGCTACTTTTGCAGTTTCTTTGTAGTCTATTTCTTTATTTTCAATGAAGTTTAACGCATGGTTCATTCTTTTAGCCAATTGTGAACATCAAGTAGAATGACACAATTTCTGCTATAATAACTGAAACACATTACTGGAAGTTATCATTCACATTTTATAGTGAATTGCATCCTCTAATAACAAGACATCTGTTAATCATTTTCTGATTTTATAAGGCAAAGATAAGTAACAAAGAGACAATAATCCATTTTAATAAGTAAAATAATGTATTTTTGAGCTTTCTATATGTAGTTATTGAATTAAAACAGTTTAGTTAAAGTACATTTATTTGCATACTTATTTTCAACAATGTAATTCAAGAAGAAGTAGAAAAAGAAATTACCTCTATGCAATAATAAGCAAGGAATGGGGGGGATAAGTTATCCTTATGTTAAATACTATCTACCGAGGTAATTAATTGAACGAAGTTTGAATTTATTCAAAATAAATACCCTGTATTACTCTAGTATAATAGATTTGGTTCTTACAACAATCTATACATAGTTTCTTATGTATCTTTAGGTGAAAACTCACAAAAAATAAAGAAAATACAGTAAGGGCATTTTTTTTACCTCTTAACTTTGTTACAACAATAGGGATGCCAAATTCGACACCCCCTTGTTTAGATAGTTCTAATCGGAAGATTAGTTAATATTGTTTTTAATATATGATGACTTAATGTTATGAGCAAGTTCATCTAATATAGCTTTCTTCTTATTATTTGAAGAATGACAAGTTAATATAAGCAAATCCACTAATTCTGGTTGCATATTAGATATCTCCTGCAAATAATCCTTATCAAATTCTTTCATAACTTCATATAATTTGCTCATTTTAATGAAATTCCACATCAATTTTCTTTTTATTATTTGGTGTAGTCTTTAACATTTTTACTTCTAATACACCATTTTTATAGGTTGCTGATACTCCCTCGGTAGATACAAGACTCGGAAGTGTTATAGCTCGGTGAAAACTACCTGTGTAACGTTCTTTTCTATACATATTTTTTTCTTTTGTTTCATTTGTTTTGTTTATAGAACCGCTAATCGATAATACATTATTTTCAATATCAATGTTTACGTCTTCTTTTTTCTCAAGTCCCGGTATATCACAAGTTGCAACAACTTCATTTTCACTTTCATGCACATCTACCTTAATACTTCCAAAGTGCTCTTTGTCCCCACTAAAATCAAACGGTAGGTCAGAAAAGATACGGTCAAAATCTCTTCTTATATTTACTAATTGTCTAAATGGGTCATAAGGTGTTAATGCCATAGTTACATTCCTCCTTCATTTATCATTCATATTCTCTTCATTTCTCATGAAATTATTAGCTTATGTATTATTTTCCTGATTTTTTCACAATTCATTTTAACTCGCTCATTAGTAAACTTCAACAAGGTATTTCTGATGAACAACGTTCATATAATTAGATATAGGGAGTGATAAAAGTGCCACGAGTAAAATATACCGAAAGTGATGTTGCATTGATGGCAAGGATGATGAGAGCAGAAGCTGAAGGAGAAGGACGACTAGGGATGCTTATGGTTGGTAATGTCATTGTAAACCGACTAAAAGCAGATTGTTTAGATTTTTTAAATTTAAGGTCAATAAGGGACGTGATTTTTCAAGTACAAGGAGGAAATTATTCTTTTGAAGCAGTACAAAAAGGGAATGTTTTTTATCAAGGTGCAAGAGATGTCGAAAAAAGATTAGCACGAAAAGCATTAGATTATTGGAGAGAGCATCCTTCTAAATATGCTCTTTGGTATTTCAATCCATATGGTAAATGCCCACCTACTTGGTACGCTCAACCATTAGCAGGTCAATATAAACAACATTGTTATTATGAACCCCAAGCTAATACATGCGAAAGCGTTTATAGATGGTAAAGCAGCATACGAATTGATATGTATTAATAAATAATTTGTTATCGATTATTAAGCTTGTATCGAAGATTTCAAAGAATCATTGTTACAAGCTTATATTACTTGCTTATCTTCAATAGTCGTGTCTTTTAAAACGATTAGGGATTCAATCCTTGTTGTAGATAAGGTCTCGTTATCTTAATATAGTACTTGTACTTTTTTTGCTCCATCTCCATCTGAAAATGAACGCATCCGTTAGTGAAGTAAAGTTATCGCTTCAGCCTCCAACTGATACCATTTTTCCACTGTAATATTCATCTAAGTTATCCCACTAATTTTTAGACTCTGACTTTAGATAGTTATAAATACATTCTTCCATAGAAAAAGGACCTTTTGTTTTAAAGTAAAGATTGTACGGGAGGAAACTTATGATTGGTGTGACCGCTTGAAAGAGATGCCACAGTTTTTGCTTATTAAGATTCTAGCCATGTATCCTTGAGTGATTTTAAGCTATCCTTTTTCCTTCGAATTAAATCAATCAATTCAAATAAGTACTGTGTACTCCGATTGATTCGGGTTGAGTCAGTAACAAAAATAATGTCACCTTCCTGTAGATCCTCTAACATTTTTTGAAGTTGCTCGCGCTCCTATGTTGCGACTCTACTGATATATAATTGAACAAATAAATTAAAAATTTACAGAAACAGGATGTTGCGGAATGAAAATTGCCAAAGGTAGAGAATTGCTTACACCTGAATAGAGGTAGGCTCTATAAATCTTTACTTTTTCTCACTATATATGAGAAAAATGCAAGAGAAGTATTGAAACTACTATATATTTAATATTTTTCTCACTTTATATATATAGATAATCAGCCATCACGGAAAGCCTGAATGGGGAAGTCCAAAAGCTCCGTTAATTAAAGAAGCGGAAATCTTACACTATATTGATAACTTAGATGCAAAAATGAATATGCTGGATCGAGTATTAGATCGAGTGAAACCAGGGGAATTTACGGAAAGAGTTTTTCCGTTAGAAAACCGTTCCTTTTACAAACCAACATTTCATAAATAAAAAGACTAGGATGAGTTCACTGAGTTCTCATCCTTTTTTTTGCATCCCAAAGATAAATGCTGCTTTTGCTAATCAAGTAATGTAATTTCTTGCAAAAAAGCCGATAAGAGGGAATAATCTAGTTTTTCTAGCATAGGATGAAATAAAAGATAGAAATTACTAGAAAGGGGTAATTTTCAATGCTAGGAATTCCACTTTGGGTTATTTTTGTATTGGGAGGAATTGCAATTAGTGCGATTATGGCTGTTAAAACTGGAAAAGAGGATAGAGCAATTGAAAATGAAATAATTGAACGGGAAGGAGAGGTTTATATGAAAAGACTAGAAGAGGAGAAAAAACGTAGAGATGGAGAAGTGAGGGTGTATGAGAATTAAACAACTGCTTGAAGTTTCTATTTAACTCTTTTTTTACAGTGGTAAATGGCAGTAAACTGTCTGTAAATAATTCGATTGGTTCAACTAACCAAACCAATAGTGTGATAGGAAAAAATCACCGTTGAGGGAAGTTTTACTTTCTTTGATACAAAGGATTAAATGTATAAGATTCATTCCTAAATAGCGTTTCTTCGTTTAATGGAAATGAATTTTGTAGATTGGATTCTTTGTTTTTTTATGTCTTTTCCATAAAGTTATTTGAGATGCTATTTTTTTGCGCCTTCCATTCCTTATAAAAAAATGGGTATATGTCCTGTTCCGAATTTAGGGCGAATACATATGATAAATTGAGCTTGAAAAAGAGCTCAAAGAATTCGCGTTAAGCAAATTCATAAGGTTGTTACGGTTTATATGGCAAAAGATGAAGTGAGAGTGGTAATACAGTACAAAGTATTATAAATATTAGTTCATTCTTTTATGGAGGATCTAAAATAAGATCTGTGGCTAACAAGTGACCAATAACATCCAATAGGGACGGACGAATATTGATAAAAAACAAATTTAGAATAAGTTGGTTATGGTTGTATGGAAGCCAATAAATAAAAGAAAGTAGAAAAACCGAAACACCATGTAATTTTTAAACAAATGGTAGCAACCTTAAAGGAGGTGTTACTATGGGTAACGTATACGGCGGAGGTTTTGCCTTAATCGTTGTATTGTTTATCTTATTAGTTATCGTTGGCGCTGCATGGCTGTAAGCTATAATAGCGTATAAAGGCAATCTTACTAGGATGAGTGCCTATTTATGCGCCAAAGAACAACTGGAACGATAGAGAGAGGAGGAATCTTCATGTCTGGTGGAGGAGTTTACGGTGGAGGCTTTGCTTTATTAGTAGTACTATTCATCTTATTAGTAATCATCGGAGCAGCTTGGCTATAAGTTGATCTGAAGGCATATAAAAAGAAGCAAGTGTAATAGTCTGTTTGGACTGCTATTACATTGCTTCTTTTCTACATATCTCCGTATATAAGACAGAGTTTGTTTAGTTAAAAAAATCTTAAAAAAGAATATCTACATAGGAAGAAATCAAAAGAATGGTAATAAGAACATTTATCGTTCGAAAGACTTTTGGTTGTTTTTCTTCAGGAATTTCTTTTTGTAAACATAGGGCATTTGTTAGTCTATTAATATTATATAAAATAAAAATAGCTAAAATAATGAAAATGGAGATCATCATTGATTCCCTCCTTTAAGCAGAATTTATTGTATGATATTTACATTATCAAATAACAGGACAAAAAGATAGTATTATCAACTATTTTAGGCAGTAAACTTAGATTCTTCGTCAGAAGGATTTTTTGCCTCCTTACAATCTATCTTTCTAGGAGGCTAGAAAATCAGTCGTTCTAGTTTTATCTCATTATATGTTTGGTAAAACAATAATAGTATCCATTTAAGATAATTCACTTACATTATTTATTAATATCTCAAATCCATCCTCGTTTTCTTCTACATAGCAAGAACGTGGTGATTTCCAGAGGTTTTTTATCCGAATGAAATCTGGAACACAAATACCTGTATGATAAGCGAAAATCATTAAAAAATAATGAACATAGCTCGTGAAAAGGAAGCAAGATACAAGTAATAATCCACTAATGATGACAAAAGGAAAAATTAGTGCGAATTGAAATTGAATTTTTCCGATTGGTTCTTTTACTTGAATGTGTAAAACAGGTAAAAATTGTACATTCCATGTTTTCTTAATTTTATCCCCTAAATGAATCATTGGTAATAAATGCAATAATTTGTGTAAAGGATATATAAGCAATATAGATGTCATAAATAATAAAAAATAATCGTCAGAAAGTTTGTTATTTGCAAAATAGGTTGTTATTGGTACATATAAGAAAAGAAAACAACCAATCGTTGTCATAGAAGACAAAATAAATAGGCGCTGCGTTCCATATTTTTTATGGAAGTTGACAGTCTTCCAACAGTTCATGTTAATACCCTCCATAGGGAGAAATTTTTAGCTACTTTTAATAATAAATTCTCGCTTGAATAACTAATAATTGGAAGAATATCTTTTTCTTTTTCTTATCTTGCGTTTAATCAAGCAAACTTACCTTGATACTTTACGACGAAAAGAGTAAAAAATCAATAGGCTCTTAATACAAATTTATGACATTTATTAAAAATATTATTTGCAAACAGAAAAATATCATGCTTTATATGTATTTTACTTACATTTGTAAAACTTATTTAAATTTTCCGAAAAAAAGATAAGAAAGCAACCTGCTCTCTTATCTTTTTTACCACCGGTCAAGAATGTCCCAAACCTAGAGTCCTATTCCCCAATTTCTATTTCTCTATTTAGAATATACTGGATCTTTTTTCTTTAGATGTCCTTCATCCTCTTCCAAAATATCGTCAAGATTAGAAAAGGATTTTTCGAAAATTTCAATAAAATCGTCTCCATAAATATGCTTAACGATTGTCATCATTTCTAGAAGCTCTGGAAACTTTCCATATAGATTTTTGATTGGCAAGGAGGCGGATAATGCTGAGCTATTATTTGGATTATAATCTTCCATAATTTGAACAAATACTTCTTTCCCTTTATCTGTAAGGCAAATATACGTATTTCTTTTGTCATTTTCTTTTTTCGAGAATTGTAGTAGTCCTCTTTCTTCTAATTTCTTCGAAAAATTAAATGCTGTTGAGACATGCATTACTCCGAAATTTGCTACATCTGAAATAGATGCTCCGTTTAGCTGGTAAGCAATCCAAAGTATGTGGTGCTCATTAATGTTCAAATCATACGGTTTAATCCAGCTTTGCCAATCTTTCTCGATTGCCTTCCATAATGCTTTGCTAAGTTGTCCGATTCTTTGAGTAAAGAGTAAAGCATCCTTCATTGAAATCTGACTTTCATTCATCCACAATCACCTACTTTTCTGTTATCTATAAACATTATGCCAATAAAACAAAAATTAATAAAGATAAAAATTAACAAAATTTTTAGAAATAAGAATTTTTATTTAAAGTAAGCGCTTAATTGAATAGATATGTAAAAAAGTAAATAAAAATTCATGTATTTGTTTAGACATATTTGAGGAAATAAAGTTTGGGAAGGATAGAAAAAAATGAAAGTGGGGAGATTACCTGTCTAAAAAATTATGGATTAGGAAAAAAGAAGGGAGAAGTTTTTTTGGAGAGTGAATAAGAAATTAATTGTTGAAAAAGAGAAGTAAAAAAATGGAATGTGATAATTGGTAGAAAAAGGACTAGGAAAATTATATGCGAATAAAGATTTAACATTGTTGTGTTAGAAAAGGTGACATAACTAAGGCGATTTTGAATAGATAAAAAAATGGAGGGATTCCTTGTTAGAAAACCTCCACTTTTTTAAAAATTTTTTGCCATGTAAAGACTAAGCTATTTTAAATCATTTTCTAACTCATTAATGGTTGATTGTAATTCATCGAGTTCCTGTTGAAGTAATTCCTGATGTGGCTTAATTTCTTCTTTCCACGTATCTAAGGATTGTTTAAGGTCTTCAATAAAGTCGCTTAAAACTGTTTTTCCTTCTACAGTAACAGTTTTAATGGAATCTTTTATTTCATTTAAATCGATTTTTAATTCTTGAATATGTTGTAGAAAAGCTTTTCCATTATCATTGCAGACTCTTCTCACTTCTTTTCCTGAGTAAGGAGTTGTCAGTAAGGTAGTAATTCCAGCTGCAATTCCTCCAATTAAAAATCCTGATAAGAATGATTTTGCGCTCATTTGCTAACACCTCGCTCTTTTTCCTTATTATAACGTAATCAAGTTATCATTACTATTTTTAAGGATATTTCGTATTTATTAGAGGTGATTGTTTTGAAAATCCTTCATAAATTTAGCTAGTTCGACAACATGTTCCAGTGGAACAGCATTGTATATAGAAGCTCGGCAACCTCCAACAGATCGATGACCGTTTAGACCAACAAATCCTGCTTCCTTTGCTTCCTGTAAGAAGGCCTTTGTAAGCTTTTCTGACGGCAAAGTGAAGGTTACGTTCATTTTTGAACGGCTCTTTTCTTCTGCATGTCCTCGGTAAAAACCATTACTTTGATCCATAACATTATATAATTGTTGTGCTTTTTCCTTATTTATGTTAGCTATTCCTTCGATACCACCTTGTTGTTTCACCCATTTTAGTACTAGAGATAAAAGATAAATACCTAAAGTAGGAGGGGTATTGAATAATGAATTATTCTTAGCATGTGTATGATAACTTAACATAGTTGGCAAAGTGTTATCTTCTTTAATTAAATCTTTTCGAATGATAACTACCGTTACGCCAGAAGGTCCAAGATTTTTTTGGGCACCGGCATATATAATGCCAAATTGTGATACATCAATTGGTGTACTTAAAATATCACTGGACATATCAGCTATTAAAGGTACAGATAAATTTGTTGGATAATTGCTCCATTGAGTTCCATAAATCGTATTGTTGCTTGTAATATGCAGATAAGCAGCATCCTTTGGCAATTCAATTTGTTCAGGATTCGGAATATATGTGTAGTTATCCTCTTTACTAGATACTGAAATTGCTGTATTGCCAAGTTTAGCGGCTTCTTTGATTGCCTTTTCTGACCATACGCCAGTCAGTGCGTAATAGGCCGTTTTATTTTTCGGAAGCAAGTTCATTGGTACCATCGTAAATTGAAGACTTGCTCCTCCTTGTAAAAAAAGAATGTCATAATTATCTGGTATGGAAAGTAGAGACGTAAGGAGCTCTTTTGCTTCATTATGTACAGCCTCATAGTCTTTGCTGCGATGGCTTAATTCCATTAAAGACATTCCTGTATCATTAAAATTCAGCCAATGCTCCTTTGCCTCTTGTAGAACCCATTCAGGTAAAGCAGCTGGACCTGCATTAAAATTATATGCTCTTTTCAACGTTCTTTCCTCCTAAATTCACTTTTTCAACTAGTAATGTGGTAAAGACAAAAAGATTACCCTTATACTAACAAATTCCGCTGATTTGTACAGATTAAAAAACACCTTTTTTGAAAAAATGAGAATTTTTCAAAATGGTGTTTTGGGGTTTTGTGCTATTAAAAAAATATTTTCCCCAGCTTCGAAAATGTTTATAGTTGATACGATAGGGGAGAAAGAACGAATGAGATGAAATGGAAATTATTATTATATAGCTTTTGGAAAAAATGAATTTTTTAAGAAAAATCTTTACTCGCTGTTACTTTTGTCTCTTTACTTCACTTTTTCTTTAATTTTATCGGCAATTTCTGTTAATTCTTCATTTGAATATCCGTCGAAATTTGTTTTCCATACTGCGCCGAATCCATCCCCTTTTCCGTATCTTGGTATGAGATGCATATGATAATGGAAAACAGACTGTCCCGCTTTTTCGCCATTATTATTTAAGAGATTTAAACCAATTGGTTCATAAGCCTCTTTAATTGCAGATGCAATACTTGGTACCACTTCAAACAGATTGCTTGCTATTTCAGGGGTTAATTCGTAAATATCTTTCACATGTTTTTTAGGTATCACCAATGTATGTCCCTTTGTTACCTGGCTTATATCTAAGAAAGCCATAACATGTTCATTTTCAAAAACTTTTTTAGATGGAATTTCGCCAGCGATTATTTTGCAAAAAATGCAGTCACTCATAAAAAAAACCTTCCTTCATTATGTATTACCAATATTTTAACACAGGAGCTATTTTAATGAACACCAAAAGGAAAGAGGGTGCCTTGTAAGGAGCCTCTTATCATAAATGTTCCAAGTGAGAAGTTTAAGTTAACTCCTTTAACATGGAAATACATGATAAGAATACCTTGTAAGGACACCCTCTTTTTGAAGGAGAGAACTTCTATTTTTATCGTTCAGGGTTCTTCTCTTTGATAAACACCTCATTTAAAAATGAATTGTTTTACTTTTATGAGAAAAATCGATCATTGTTCAAACGAACCATCCCCTTAAATGTCTTTATAAGTTTATCAACGTATAAAGATTGGATGACAGTCTGCGACAAACACCTCATTTCAAAGTGGAAATGATTTATAAGGCTGCTTTTGATAGAAAGCAACTTGGTGTTACTGATCTTATGTTTATATCTTGCTTATGCAAGGCAAACATCCCCTTTTAAAAACGAATGGAAGTTTCTTTTAAAAGATCTCTATAGAATCTTTTGCAAACACCTCATTTAATATTGAAGTATATACTGCAATATTTCATTGGTGCTCCCCTTCAATAAATAGAATGTCCTGATTAAGAATTTATATACAAAAGAATTAAAAGTTTTTCTGCACAATCATTTTTAATTAACGGAGAATGTTGTTAAACTATAGATAATACATATTGGAGGTACAAAATATGGCGTTGTTAGAAATAAAGAATGTTACTGGGGGATATACAAAGAATCCTGTTCTAAAAGATATTTCTTTTTCCATCAATAAGAATGAGATGGTCGGTTTAATTGGGTTAAATGGTGCAGGGAAAAGTACTACTATTCGTCATATTATTGGCTTAATGGAACCCCATAAAGGAGAAATATTCATTAATGGAAAGACGTTTGAAGGGGACAAAGAGGCCTATCGAAAAGAGTTTACCTTTGTGCCAGAAACACCTATATTATATGATGAATTAACATTGGAAGAGCATTTGAAAATAACGGCGATGGCATATGGATTATCTCAATCTGACTATCAAAAGCGAATGGAAGCATTATTAAAAGAGTTTCGAATGGAAAAAAGATTAAAATGGTTTCCTGCTCATTTTTCTAAAGGAATGAAGCAAAAGGTAATGATTATGTGTGCTTTTCTAGTGGAACCATCTCTTTATATTGTGGATGAACCATTCGTTGGATTGGATCCACTTGGTATTCAGTCTTTGCTCGATCAACTTAAGAGAATGAAGGAAAAGGGTGCAGGGATTTTAATGTCTACTCATATTCTTGCTACTGCAGAAAGATATTGTGACCGGATTATCATTATTCACGAAGGAAAAATTAAGTGTCAGGGAACGATGGAGGAATTAAGGGCGGCCTTTAATATGCCTGGTGCTACACTGGATGATCTATATATTCTTCTAACAAAGGAAGAAGAACATGTTTGAATTTAATGAAAAGCAATTATGGAAAGATAGAGCTGGACAAACAGCAAAAGAATATGGTCAATATTTAAAGTATATTTTCAATGGACATCTTGTGATAGTGTTAGTGTTTTTGTTAGGAACTGCAGCCTTTTACTATCAAGCCTGGCTGAAAACGATTCCCGATGATTTTCCTGTGGCGCTTATTATGAGCATTATCCTTACTTTTTTTCTGACAAATAGTCCTACCTATACCTTTTTAAAGGATGCCGATCGGATCTTTTTGATTGCTGTTGAGATGAAAATGAAGAAATATTTTCTGAAGTCAATGGTGGTTAGCTTTGTTATCCAAGGATATTTACTGTTGATCCTTTTGGCAGCACTAATGCCGTTGTATGCACAAGTACATGGGGGGGACTTTAGCCGCTTTTGGTATTTACTAATTGTGCTATTGATCACGAAAGGGGCTAATTTGCTTATTCGCTGGCATGTTCAATATTATGTAAATGTTCACTACCATTACACAGATACTGTTGTGCGTTTCTTTGTGAATTTAGCTATACTTTATTTATTATTTGCAGATGCTTCTCCCTACTTTATTCTTGTTTTACTCCTTATCATGGCATTTTTGCTTGTTTATTTCCAGAAGGAGACAAGCAAGAAAGGGCTAAATTGGGAATATTTAATCGAACAGGATGAAAAAAGATTAGCCTCTTTTTATCGTTTTGCGAATATGTTTACAGAGGTACCTAAACTAAGAAATCGTATTAAAAGAAGACGTTTACTTGATTTGTTGTTTAGTCGAATTCCTTATGCGAAAGATAAAGTGTTTGCCCATTTATATTGGAGAACCTATATACGTGCAGGTGACTATTTTGGACTAACACTAAGGTTAACTGTGATAAGTGGAATTTTCATCTTTTTCTTATCTTTTGGACCAGGTCAAGTTTTCATTAGTGTATTATTTGTTTTCTTAACTGGTTTGCAGTTATTGCCGCTTTGGAATGCTTATGATAACAAGCTATGGATTACTATTTATCCAGTCGAATCCTTTTATAGAGAAAAAGCTTTTAAGCAAATAATGGCTACTATTTTAGGATGGCAAGGATTTGTTTTAACGCTTATTATTGCACTTAAAGGGGACTTTTTATATGCAGTGATTTCTTTAATAGTTAATGGAGCCTTTATTGCTTTTTTTGTTTTAATGTATATAAATAAAAAAGTGAAACATTCCTAAAAGATAAGGAGCTTTAAACCTTCATTTGCCAAGGATTAAAGCTCCTTATTGATTAGTAGAAAAAAAGGGAACTATTTGTTTATAGTCAACGTAATAATAAGCAAAAGGAGGAATGCAGATGAATGAATATGAACAGAGAGCATTCATAGAAGTGGAGGAGTGGAAACGTAAACTTCAAAAACGTTCTTCTATTTTAAATAGAGTATCCAAGAAGGCACAGAATAAAATAAATGCCTATATCCCCGATAAAATTCAGCAAACAATTACCGAAGCGATCAAACAGATGATCCAAGCGACGCTTGCTGGTAGCAATATATTAAAGAAAAAGAATCTGCCACGATTTCACACTTTACAAGGAAAAGATGAGGAGTTAACGAAAAAGATTGGCCAATATAAAAAGATCGCTGTTGTAGAAGGCGCTGGAACTGGTGCCGGTGGGATTCTGCTTGGATTGGCTGATTTTCCACTATTACTTTCTATTAAAATGAACTTTTTGATGGAAACAGCAACTATCTATGGATATGATACGGACAAATTAGAAGAAAGAATCTATTTGCTTTATATCTTTCAGTTAGCTTTTTCAAGTGAAGGCAAACGAAGAGAAGTTTTAGAGGTAATCGAGAATTGGGAACAAGAAAAGCAAAAAGTTGCGGGTCTTAACTGGCAGGAGCTACAACAGGAATATCGGGATTTTATTGATTTTGTGAAAATGCTTCAGCTTGTCCCAGGGATTGGTGCCGCAGTTGGTGCCTACGCAAACTATAATTTATTAGATCAATTAGGTGAGGCTGCTAAAAATGTATATCGCTGGCGTTATTTTCAAGAACAGAAACAATTAAAATAAAGAGGGTGGGACAAAACAAAATAACTAATCATTAAAGACGAACAATATTTAATTTAGCTCTAAAATAAAGCTACTTAATCTCTGTTTTTAAATATAGGTAAGTGTAAAAACCAAGACGTTCCATTGCGCTACAGACGCACGATGCGCCGGGGAGGAAGCTGAGCCTCCTCGCTGCGCTGCGGGGTCTCAGCCTTCCCTCTATTTCCCGCAGGAGTCGACCGTCCTCCGCTCCATTTCACTTCGGTTTTAAACCTTTTTCTAAAAAACAAACACGAACTTTTATACAATATAATTACATTATAGTTCGTATTTACTGTTGGTTGAAATACTTATGTCCCAGCCTCTTTTGATTCTGGAATTTACGATATTTTAATTGTATTCGTTTCTTCTTCAGAAAAGGTAAGATTGTAATTAATTGCAACAGACCCAAGTGTTTTTGCTGCAATAAGCATTGCTTTTTCGTTAATATCGAATCTTGGATGATGGTGTGGATAAGTAAGGCCGTTTGTATCAGGCATTGCACCTGTAAAGAAAAAAGCTCCTTTTCTATGCTGAAGGTAATAGGAAAAATCCTCACCTGTTAATTCTGGTTCTCCTTCTTGCACAAACACTCCTGGGATGTTTTCGGCACAACTAGCTAAAAAAGAAGTTTCTTCTGAGTGATTGACAACAGCTGGATATCCATCATCATATTCAAATTCATACGTGCTATTCGCTGTATAGCAGGTTCCTTTTATCACTCTTTCCAGCTCTTCTTTAATAAGTGCTTGCGTTTCTAAATTAAATGTTCGAACTGTTCCTCCTATTGTAGCAGTATCAGCAATTACATTAAAAGCATTTCCAGATTCAAAGTAGCCTACTGTTAAAACAGCATTGTGGATTGGGTTAACTTTTCTGCTGACAATTTGTTGCAGATTAATGACGAGTTGGGAAGCTGTAACAAGAGAATCTTTTGTCTTATGGGGCTGTGCTCCATGTCCACCTTGTCCTTGAATCTTGACTTTAAATTCATCGGCAGCAGCCATCATTGGACCAGCTTTATAGGAAACAGTACCTGTAGGAAGCGTCGCCCATAAATGAGTACCGAATATAGCATCCACATTTTCGAGACAGCCAGCTTCAATCATCGCTTTTGCTCCACCGGGGTTTGATTCCTCTGCGTGTTGGTGAATGAAAACGAAATTTCCTGACAATTTTTCTTTAAATTCATGTATTACTTTAGCAAGGATTAATAATGTCGCCGTGTGTCCATCATGACCACAGGCGTGCATAACACCTGGAACCTTTGATTTATAAGCAACTTCTTTCTCATCCTGTATCGGAAGGGCATCAAAATCAGCGCGTAAAGCAACTGTCTTGCCTGGTTTTCCTCCAGTTATTTTTGCTACTACTCCATTTCCGCCGATGTTGCCAGTAACCTGAATTCCTAATTTTTCATAGAAAGAGATGATATACTGAGCTGTTTTATACTCTTTAAATGATAATTCTGGATGCTGATGAAGGTATCTTCGTATTTCGACCATTTCGTCATAATAGTTCTCTAATTGTTCCCATATTTCTTCTAGCATCTCTTTCACCTCGTTTTACTATTTTGAATATTTTTATTATAGCATGGAAAAAGTAGGAGGATAGGAGAAAGGTAGATGGAAAAGGATTAGTTCTTAATTTTCCCCTATCCTAATGAAGGGAATGTTGTTAAAATAAGGTTTAAATGGAATATCGTATGGAGGGCAAAACATGGATATTAGAAAATCAAAAATGGCTTGGGGTCTGTTAATCCTTTCGTTCTTATTTTTTATCCTTCTTATTATTGGCGTATCTGGTCAGGAGAAATTGGCCACTGATACAGCGATAACTGATTTTATACATATCCTTTTTTCAACTAGCTTAAATCCTTTTTGGGAAGGGGTATCTAATTTAGGAGATAAGATTGGGATTGGAATCATTGCCTTGCTTTTCATCCTTTTTCTTTGGTGGAAAAAGAAAGATTATGCTGGGATTGTCACATTTGTTCTATGTGTGGGAATAGGTAATGAATTAAATAAATGGATAAAGGATCTAGTAGCAAGACCTAGACCGATAACAGCGGATGCTATAGAGGCAGACAGTTTTAGTTTCCCTAGTGGGCATGCAATGGTAGGATTGCTTCTCTACTTGTTTATTGCCCATCTTATCGCAAAGGAAATAAAAGCAAATGCAGGGAAACTAATATTAGCAGGTGCTGCCTTTGTATTAATTCTACTAATTGGGATAAGCAGAATTGCTTTAGGGGCACACTATCCAACAGATGTTATTGGTGGCTACTTATTAGGAGGAATCTGGTTATTTATATGGGTAGGTTTGTACGAAACTTTTAAAGATAGACTGAATAGACGTAAGAATGAGGCTGGGACATAAGCGGTGCAACTAATAATAAACACGAATTTTTATGTGGTTAATTTACATAAAAATTCGTGTTTATTAATTTGGAAAAAGGTTTAATAATGAAGTGAAATGGAGCATCTGTAGCGCAATGGAACGACTTAGTTTTTACGCTTAACTATATTTAAAAACTAAATTAGAAATTGTAGCTCTTTAAAGATTAGTTATTTAGTTTTGTCCCAGCCTTTTTTTTATTTTGAAAATATGGAGCTTAATACCTTGATTGTTTATTAGTGTGGTCCGGCTGTCTATTTAGATAAGAAACATTGCAAAAATGGTGGTAAC
Source organism: Niallia sp. HCP3S3_B10 (assembly GCF_052064465.1). Taxonomy (NCBI): domain Bacteria; kingdom Bacillati; phylum Bacillota; class Bacilli; order Caryophanales; family Bacillaceae; genus Niallia; species Niallia sp. HCP3S3_B10. Next base: position 26,131 of record NZ_JBQHVO010000020.1, read on the forward strand.
CGCTAATCCGATACAAACTGGAAGAAGATTTCGTCTAGCTAATTCAAATGGATCGACATTACATATTGCAGCAGCAGGAATTAACGCCCAAGGCACTAGAGTTCCGCCACCAACCCATATTGCAGCAATTTGCCCTAAAGCAGTTAAGGTGCTTATACCACTGCCAATTGCATGGGCAAACAAACCAGCAATGGATCCTGCTAAAGAAATTCCGGAGAAGCCAGAACCGTCTAAGCCTGTAATAACACCAACAGCAGTTAATGTGACTGCTCCAATTTCTTTCGTTAATGGAACAGTGGAAGCTATAGCAACTCCGAGATCATTTACAATTCCGTGTGACTCTTTTGGAAGAAAGTCTCCGATAATCGTATTAAAGCCTGAGTCACCTAAATAAAAGAATGCGGCAATGGGAATAACTGGACCAAAAACTTTAAAGCCAAATTGAAAACCTTCGATTAAATAACTGGTTGTTTTTTCTAACCCCTTGTTTTTATAGCTTACTAGTGTAATTAAAAGAAGAATAATAATGGATGTTCCTCCAACTAGTGCAGTAGCATCTCCACCTTGTAAATCTAGAAGAAACATGGCAACTACGTCAAGAATAAAAAGAATCGGAATAAGAATGGCAAATAATTTCTTTTGGGTTCTGCTAAGCAGTAATTGATTAACTGAAGGAAGTAGTTCTGATGTACTGGAAGATTTGATGCCGGTCGAATAAGTTAATGTTCCTCTTTTCATATCACGTTTAATAAAATAGAAAGCAGAAATAGTGGTCACAAGTCCCATAACAATAACTAGGGGAATACTTGCATGCATGACATCTTGCACAGGGATACCAGCAGCATCTGCAGTTAGCTTTGGAGCTGCTTGAATAATATAGTCTCCTGATAGAGCGATTCCATGACCAAACAAGTTCATAGCCATGGCAACAGCAATTCCTGGCAAACCAACACGCAGCGCGACTGGTAATAAAACAGCACCAATTAATGCTACTGCAGGAGAAGGCCAGAAAAAGAAAGAAATCAACATCATTACGATACCAATCGTCCAATATGCAAGACTTGGTGAACGAATTAATTTCGAAAAGGGAGAAATCATCACATCATTAATCCCTGTTTTTGTCAAAATTTTGCTCATTGCAACGATAATGGAAATGACCACAATAGTAGGTAACAATTCTGTGATCGCAAAGATAAAACTATTAAAAATACTGCTAATCGACGTGCTTAATGACCCAGTTGCTGTAATGGCTAAAAGAAAGATTCCGACAATACAAATAAATGTAGTATCTCTTCTCATAACCATAAATCCGATAATAAAGACAATAAATAATACATATATCCAATGAAGTACTGTTAATTCAATCCCCATTTAATGCAGCTCCTTTCCCGATTTAAGGTCGATAATGCAATAGGCATTTATCACAATTCGGTTAATACAGACTATGTGGCTGCATGTAAAAGGTGATAAGTCCTTTTAAGAAAAATGGGTATCCCTCTTAACGGAAGTAATATCTATTGCTCGAGATAGCAAATAAAGAGAAAGGAGGAGGACAATGAGTAGAAGATTTCTATTATTATCGATCAGGGGAGATTCTGCTTCGTTTTATGGAACCTCCCTATATCTGATGTAAGGAGAAATTATTACATGAAAAAATGGAGACTACTTCTAAGGACGGAGAAAAAAACTTCGATAGAAGGAACAAAAATAGTCGAAATGATAGTACAATAAGTTTATATTCTTGTTGTCCTTTTTGGAATTTTATCCATATAGAAAGAAGAAATATCACCCAAAGTATAAATGTTTAAAGAAAGAAGGGAAGTCTTTGAAAAAATCTATCCCCAAAACATTGTTTTCCATTACTTTACTGGTTCTAGGCGTTATCCTATTACTCATTAGTATAGGTGTCATTTCCTTGGAAATAAAAAAAATATTTGTCATAATATATCCGTTTTTGTTGTTTATATATGGAAGTCTATCTCTTTATCATATTTCATTAAAGAGGAAAAATAATTTGTTTTTCACTTTATTTATTCTTGTGTTTTCAATTTTATTAATATTGGATCGATTCCAAGTATTGGAATTTGGTTTCGTGGATTTTTGGAGATTATGGCCATTAGTAATTATTCTTTTGGCATTAAGGCTTATTAGCCCAAAGAAATTTTCTTTTGAATATGATAATGGAGGAAACCGCTACACAAAGAAATCATTTCGAATTGGCGACGTGAAATATAACACAGACAACTGGTCTGTTGAACCAATGCATATATCTCATGGGATAGGAGATGTCTATATCGATTTTAGCAAAGCCTTTATTCCAGAAGGAGAAACTGAATTGTTTATACATGCTAGAATTGGTGACATAAAAATTATTGTTCCAGATGATTTAGCGATGAATGTTACTGCAGAAGCGAAAATTGGAGAAGTACGCATACTTCAATCAATTAGAGATGGGCTTGGAAATAGCTTAGAGTATGTAACACCCGATTATGAAGAGGCAATAAAAAAAATTAAATTGAATATTTTAATAAATATAGGCGATATAGCTGTGCAAAAGGTATAGGAGGAAACATGAAGCAGACAAGTAGCCGTTATGGATATTACCGAAATGTAGCTTTAACAAGTATGATTAGTGCTTTATTGTTATTTATAAGTATACAAATTTATTTATATTTGTTTTCTGCTTTTGTTATGACAGCTATAGAAAGTTTCATTTTAGCAGTTATTTGGTTTTTCCTAACTTCTATAATTGGTTTTTACTTCGCCTTTAAATGGAATAGCACGATTAAGAAGCAATTAGATGAGGTATTTTGGTTTACATCGTCTTTACGGAGAGGGAAAATACCAGGGAAAATGCAGCTATCCACGAATGAGTATGTATACGGTGTGAAAGAAGAACTTAATCAACTTGCAGACTATCAACAAGAACAAGTCCATTCATTGCAAAGATTAGCAAATGAAAAAATAACACTTGGCCAAACTGCTCATAATGCTGCAGTTATAGAAGAAAGGCAAAGACTTGCAAGAGATTTGCATGATGTTGTCAGTCAACAATTATTTGCATTAAACATGATGTCTTCTGCTGCATATAAAGTTTTTGACAGCAATCCAGTTTTGGCAAAAGAACAGTTAAAAGAAATTGTGTCGATTGCAGGAAAAGCACAAGGAGAAATGCGAGCATTATTGCTACATTTAAGGCCCGTTGAATTAAGTAATGATACATTGTGTGATGGAATTATTAAGCTAATTCAAGAATTGAAGGGAAAAACAACGCTCCATTTTTCTGCGAGCATTGATGAAATAGAAGGTTTAACTACGGCTGGACAAGAACATTTATTTCGAATCGTACAGGAAGCCTTATCCAATGTGCTTCGTCATTCCCATGCAGATAAAGTAAGAATCATTTTGGAAGAGCGCGGAAATTATGCTCATTTACATATTGGAGATAATGGAAAAGGATTTGATCCAACTATAGAAAGGATAGCTTCCTATGGATTAAAAACGATGAGAGAGCGTTGTGAAGAAATTGGTGGCATAATGGAAGTTCGCTCGAAAATCGGAGAAGGTACATATATTGATATTAGAGTTCCGACTAAGGGGTGGGAAAATGATTAAAGTAGTAGTTGTTGACGATCATGAGATGGTCCGGAAAGGGATTATTTCTTATTTAATGACAGAGTCGAATATGCAAATTGTAGGAGAAGCCAATAGTGGACAAAATGCTGTTCAGCTTGTTATAAAAGAAAAGCCAGATATTGTCCTGATGGATTTACTGATGGAAAACGGAAATGGAATCGAAGCAACTAAAGCCATTCTAACAGAATATCCTAGCTGTAAAATCATTATTATAACAAGCTTCTATGATGAAGCTCAAGTAATTCCAGCGATAGAGGCAGGTGCCTTTAGCTATTTACTAAAAACAGCGAGTGCCTTTGAAGTTGTTCAGGCTATTAATAAAGCCAATAGTGGAGAAGCAATAATTGAGCCTAAAGTTGCTAATGTTATGGTCAAAAAATTACGAGCAACAGAAAGAAAACCCCATGATGATCTAACAGAAAGAGAATCGGAAGTACTAATGTGTATTGGAGAAGGCATGACAAATCAAGCGATTAGTGAGGAATTATATATCGGGATAAAAACGGTAAAGACCCATGTTAGCAATATATTATCCAAGCTAGGAGTAGCCGACCGAACACAAGCAGCTGTTTATGCAAATCGAAATGGCATAATTAAGACAAGGTAGTTAGTTGTTCAGCAGGCTACAGGGATTATGTATGATTAATCTTCCTCTGGAATCGTTAATTGCATGAAATATGGTTTTCCATTAAAGATAGAATGCTGCGAATTATTCCAGCCTTTTTCACTATTATTTCCGATTGGCGCATTTGCATTTTCTGGATGCTGCATCCACTTAATATAGCTTGCTTTATTTTCCCATAGACAAAGGATAATAAAAGTATCTCCTTTTTTAGGACGGAGGAATCGAATGGCTTTCATTTCTCTATGTGGATTAGATGAAAAATATTTCATTATATTATGCTCATAAACAGGTTTATTATCTTCACTTACAGGTACATAATTCATTGTTATAAATCCGTTATTTTCTAATATTCCATAGGTAAATAAAATGTCATAGCTTCTTGGTTCCTTGAAAAAAGAAGGATTCTGACTTTCATGAAGCAGTATTGCCCTGTCACTATTTATATCTTGCATTAACAATAAAGTTTCTTTAGAAAATTCATTCTCGTATTTTTTCCATAAATAATCATATGTTCCGCTAGTAAGATAGATGTTCACTGATCTTCCTCCTATGTCACAAGATACTATTAGCATACAATAAAAATGGAAAAGTTACTATGGAAATAGAGAAGGGAGGCACATGAATAAACCTTTAACGGATTTTTAAATAATCGCAAATAGGAAGAAGCAGATGTTTTTCTAAGATGCTTTTAATTGTTGGGGTGCTGCATGGCTAATCGGATAAAAATGTCTAAATTGTGACAATCCGATGAGTTATCTATGCAAAGGTAGTGAAAAAGATATATTATTAAAATGTATGCATGATTGAGTGGGAGTAATTTTACATAAAATAAGGTGGAGTGTCTGGTGAGTGAGGACATTCCTTTTTATTGGGGATGATAAGTTTTTGAGAAAAGTAATTGGGAAAGTGCAAAAAAATTTCCCGCTTTCAAAACTTTTTACTTGCATAATATTTATAAATATTATAATTTAATAATGATTATAAATAAGTTGAGTATAACCACTAATATAGATACAATGGAAATCATACCTTTGAAAGGTGGACATTAAGAGGATGAGCAAACAAGTGAAAGATACATTTATTAAAGCGGCAAAAGGACAGCCGACTGATTATGTTCCGGTATGGTATATGCGACAGGCTGGTCGTTCCCAACCTGAATATCGAGCAATTAAAGAAAAATATTCTTTATTCGAAATAACACATCAGCCAGAATTATGTGCATATGTTACGAAATTACCAGTCGATCAGTATGATGTCGATGCAGCCGTGCTTTATAAAGATATTATGACACCACTTCCAGCAATCGGTGTTGATGTTGAAATAAAATCAGGAATTGGACCAGTGATAGAGAATCCCATTCAATCAATGGATGATGTTGCAAAACTTGGTATGTTACATCCTGAACAAGATATTAAGTATGTCCTTGATACGATTAAGCTCCTTACAACCGAGCAATTAGATGTTCCTTTAATTGGTTTTTCTGGTGCACCATTTACCCTTGCCAGTTATATGATTGAAGGGGGTCCATCGAAAAATTATCATAAAACAAAAGCATTTATGTATGCAAAACCGGAAGCCTGGACTACTCTTATGGATAAACTTGGCGATATGGTTATTACCTATGTAAAGGCACAGATTCAAGCTGGAGCTAGTGCTATTCAAATTTTTGATTCATGGGTTGGCGCATTGAACGTGGTAGACTATCGTATTTTTATTAAGCCTGTAATGGAAAGAATTTTTTCAGCGTTAAAGGATGAAAATGTACCACTAATTATGCATGGAGTTGGTGCAAGCCATTTAGCTTTAGAATGGAACGACCTTCCCCTCGATGTAGTTGGCCTAGATTGGAGATTACCTATATCTGAGGCAAGAAAAATGGGGATAAAAAAAGCAGTTCAAGGGAATTTGGATCCGGCAGTTCTGCTTGCACCATGGAGTGTCATTGAAGAGAGAACGAAAGCAATTATTCAGCAAGGTATTAAAACCCCTGGCTTTATCTTTAATTTAGGGCATGGCGTATTCCCGGATGTAGATCCAGCGGTGTTGAAAAGATTGACTGGATTTATTCATGACTATTCTGGTGATTTATTAAGCAAGCGTGAAGGTAAATAAAAATTATTTAAAAGGATATATAAAGAAATAAGATACAAAATAATAGGAAAGAAGAGAGGTAATGAAATGAGTCGTAAAAAAATGGGTCTTCTAGTGATGGCATATGGAACTCCATATAAAGAAGAGGATATTGAAAGATATTATACGGATATTAGACATGGCAGAAAGCCGACAGATGAAATGCTTCAAGACTTAACGAGTCGCTATGAAGCAATTGGCGGGATTTCTCCATTAGCAAAAATTACGATGGAACAAGCAAAAGGCTTGGAGGCCCGTCTTAATGAAATTCAAGAGGATATTGAATTTAAAATGTATTTGGGCTTAAAGCATATTGAACCATTTGTAGAAGATGCCGTAAAGATGATGCATGATGATGGGATAAAAGAAGCAGTAAGTATTGTATTAGCTCCACATTATTCTACATTTAGTATTAAATCATATAATAATCGTGCAAAAGCAGAAGCGGATAAGCTAGGCGATTTAACTATTCATAGTATTGAAAGTTGGTATAAAGAGCCTAAGTTTATCAACTATTGGGTAAATCAACTAAAAGAGACATATAGCAAAATGTCTCAAGAAGAAAGAGATAATGCAGCTTTAATCGTATCAGCACATAGTTTGCCAGAAAAAATTCTTCAATATGGAGACCCTTATCCAGAGCAATTAAAGGAAACAGCAAATTTAATTGCAAAAGGGGCAGGAATTTCTACTTATTATCTAGGTTGGCAAAGTGCTGGCAATACACCAGATCCTTGGCTAGGACCAGATGTTCAGGATTTAACAAGAGATCTATACGATAAATATGGATATAAAGCATTTGTTTATGTTCCAGTAGGATTTGTTGCAGAACATTTAGAGGTTTTATATGACAATGACTACGAATGCTTGGTAGTTACAAAAGAAGTTGGTGCAAGTTATTATCGACCAAAAATGCCGAACGCACAGCCAGAATTTATTGATGTATTAGCAACAGTCGTATTAAAAGAAATTGCCGTACCTACTAAAGGATAAGCTAAAAAATAATTTTTCTTGACATTATTATATTGTAAACGGAACCAAGTGATTATTACGAAAATCGCTTGGTTTCTTTTGTTGCAAGCAGCTTAACACTGTGATATATTCTTCTTTGTACTAACTGACCGAAACGTTATTTTAGTCAGTCTCGTAATAGAAGCGGTCTTTCATAAGGGAGTTTTTCCTTTATATTTTTAAGATTAGAGTACATTGGAGACATGTTTTTGAGTGAACCAGTTAATGGAGAATATTTACTCGCTTAATAATAGGAAGGAAAAGACTGGTGCTTTGTTTTCTGCTTACATATGGAAAATTGCGCTATAAGAAAGAGGTGGGATATATGACTGTTGATCGTAGGAATCTTATTTTAGAAGCAGCGGCAAAATCATTTTCCATGTTCGGCTATAAAGCAACAACTATGGATCATGTCGCTAAAATCGCAAACGTAGGAAAAGGAACCATTTATACTTTTTTTAAGAATAAGGAAGAGCTTTTTTACGAAATCATAAATGATTTGATAGCAGAAATGAAGGAAAGAGCAGATGAGTCATTTGATCCATCCTCTACGTTTATGGAAAATGTCCATCGTGCATTGATGAATATGCTTGAGTACCGCAAAGAACATCAGTTGACGGTTAAACTTTTTCAAGAGCAACGAGAAATCGGCACTTTAGAAGTAAAGGAAGTTATTAGTCATTTAGAAAATGCCATATTAAATTATATGAAGATACGTGTGCAAGAGGCAGTAGATAAAGGGGAAATTCAAATAAAGGATACAGAATTAACCTCGTTTATTATCTTTAAAGTATATTTAGCATTAATATTTGAGTGGGAGAAAAACCACCCGCCTCTAAGCTCAGAGGAAATAGCTTCTAGTTTAGAAATGCATTTATTTTATGGATTATCAGGTGATTCTCTAGTTTCTAAGTAAAGGGGATTTGTAATTAATAATTGAAAGTAATGGAAAAGAATAATAGAGTTATGGAAAAATGGAGGGGAATTACATGAAACAAAGTTTATTAAAGGCAGAGCTGTCCTCTATTTTTAAAAATAAAATGATGCTCATTTCTGTTATTGCTATTGTATTTATTCCAATATTATATGCAGGCATCTACTTATGGGCCTTTTGGGATCCTTATGGAAACTTAGACAAATTACCCGTTGCAGTCGTTAATGAAGATACCGGGACAGAAATGAACGGGAAATCATTAGAGATTGGTAACGATTTAGTTGAAAACTTAAAGGACAGCGAAGATTTCCACTTTATTTTTGTTGATAAAAAAACAGCATATGAAAATTTAGAAAAGCAAAAGTATTATATGTTGATAGAGATACCAAAAGATTTTTCGGAAAATGCGACGACCTTACTTGAAGATAATCCACAGAAATTAGATTTGAAATATATCTCTAATCCTGGCTATAACTTTATTTCTTCTCAAATAGGGAACTCTGCAATTGAAAAAATTAAGCAAGGTGTAAGTAAAGAAGTAACGGAAACTTATGCGGAATCTATTTTTGAAAACATTACAGAAATGTCAGATGGCTTAAAAACAGCAAGCTCTGGTGCAAAAGATTTAGAAGAAGGAACAGATAAAATTAAATCTGGGACAGAAGAGGTTTATTCTAACTTAAAAACACTTGCTGAAAAGTCAATTCAATTTTCTGATGGTGTAAATAGTGCGAATGATGGAGTGAAAGAGCTAGCAGATGGTGCGGGGGATTTGAATAAAGGGTTATCGGAGTTACAATCCGCACAAGGGGAATTAAGTACTGCCGCTGAGCAATTACAAGCAGGGGATCAATCCATTCTGGATGGCGTGTCTCAAACAAAAGATGGAATCAATACAGTTAAAGCGAGTATACCTTCGCTAATCGAAGGGACAAATCAGCTTCAAACTGGTTCAGATAATTTATCGCAAAGTTTAACAGAATGGAGTGATAAATCAGAACAATTAGCTGCTGGAGCAAATCAATTAAATGAAGGTGCTAAAACCTTACAGGAAACAATAAATTCGATTATGCCGATGCTACAAGGATTACCAGAAGAAAATCAACAGCAGTTAATGGCAGCCATTCAAGGGTTGGTGGACGGAAGCTCTTCTATTGCTACAAATACAGTGGCTTTGAGCCAAGCAGCAGACCAGCTGGCAGAAGGTGGAGTGAGCCTTTCAAGCGGTCTAACTGAATTAAATGAAGGTCAAAAACAGCTTCAAACAGGTGTTAATCAGTTAAGTGATGGTAGCTCGAAGTTAGAAAGTGGGGTAAAGCAACAGGTAGCTGGTCAAGAACAATTTGTGTCTGGAATGAATCAGTATGCCTCTGAATTCTCAAAAGCTGTCGATGGGTCTTTTAATTTAGCTGAAGGTGCGAATACATTGCTAACAGGAATGAATACACTTGCAACTGGTTCCACTGCTTTATCAGATGGAACCAACTTGCTGAAAAACGGTTCAAAGGAACTGGTTAATGGAACTTCTACCTTATTGGATGGTAGTAAAGAGCTATCTTCTAAATTATCCGATGGAGCGGAGGAAGCAAGTTCCATACATTCGGATGAAAAAACCTATGATATGATTGCAGAACCGATTTTAGTGGACCAAGAAAAGGTATCGGATGTTCCGAATTATGGAACGGGCTTAGCTCCATATTTTATCTCACTTGGATTGTTTGTTGGTGCTTTAATGTTATCTATCGTTTTCTCTTTTGCCGAACCAGAGAGACAGCCAAAAAGTGGTATGCGTTGGTTTTTAAGCAAAACGATCATTCTAGTTGGAGTGGGTGTCTTGCAGGCACTAGTTGCGTCCTTTGTATTGCTCGTTATTTTGGGTATGGAAGTTCAAAGCGTACCGTTGTTTATCCTATTTACTGTTCTAACTAGTTTAGTATTTTTCTCGATTATCCAATTTTTTGTTACGTTATTTGGAAATCCTGGACGGTTTATTATCGTAATAATCATGATTTTCCAATTAACTACAAGTGCGGGAACATTTCCGTTAGAGTTAATACCAAATGTATTACAACATATCCACAATCTATTGCCAATGTCTTATTCAGTAGCTGGCTTAAAAGCGGTAATCTCAACTGGTGATTTTGAGTATATGTGGCATAATGCAGAGATTTTGGGGATTTATCCAATATTGTTCTTTGCAGGTACAGCTATTTACTTTATCTTTAAATATAGACGTCATTATATAAACAATGACATGGAAGTTACTGCGGAATAATAAGAAAGCTGCTGCTTTGTATCTTCATAGAAACTCTATTGGATATTTATGATAGAAATTCTTGAAGCTGCCAAATAGCAGCTTTTTGATTGTGCAGCCAAATCTGTGTTATAAAAAACTTTGCCAATTCTATGAAAAAAGTACAAATGAAGTGATTATTTCAGGTTTTTTCGTTATAGTATAAAAGGGTAATTAAATTCGGGAAAATAGGATATAATTCTACAAAATTTTAAGGGGTGTCTTTTTATGCTATTTATAGATAATAAAGGGATTACAGATCCGCGTATTAATCTTGCAATAGAAGAATATGCTTTGAAAAATCTAGACATAAATGAAACTTTTCTTTTATTTTATATAAATGAACCTTCCATCATTATTGGGAAAAACCAAAATACGATAGAAGAAATTAATACCGATTATGTAGAATCAAAAGGCATACATGTTGTCAGAAGATTGTCTGGTGGCGGTGCTGTTTATCATGATTTAGGCAATTTAAATTATAGCTTTATTACAAAGGATGACGGGGATAGCTTTCATAATTTTAGAAAATTCACAGAGCCTGTTGTCCAAGCGCTTAAAAGCATGGGAGTAAATGCTGAATTAAGTGGTCGCAATGATCTTCTTGCAGAAGGTAGAAAAATTTCTGGTAATGCCCAATTCTCTACAAGAGGAAGAATGTTTACCCATGGTACCTTGTTATTTGATTCTGAAATGGATCATGTTGTGTCAGCATTAAAAGTGAAAAAAGACAAAATTGAGTCAAAAGGGATTAAATCTGTAAGAAGTAGAGTAGCGAACATTACTGAATTTCTACCAGAAAAAATATCGGTGGAAGAGTTTCGTCGTCTTTTATTAGTTTATCTTTTTGACGGGGAAGAGAATATCCAAGAGTATGTATTAACAGAAGAAGATTGGGAGAAAATTCATCAATTATCAAAAGAAAGATACCAAAATTGGGATTGGAATTATGGAAAATCACCTAAATTCAATCTGCAGCATTCACATCGTTTCCCAGTTGGGCAAATTGATGTAAGATTCGATGTGGTTAAAGGAATTGTGAAAAACTGTAAAATTTATGGTGACTTCTTTGGTGTTGGCGATGTAGAGGATATCGAGAAACGCCTTATTGGTATCCGCTATGACCGCGCAGAGTTAGAAAAGGCATTAGAAGACATTTCTATTAAGCATTATTTTGGGAATGTAACAAAAGAAGATTTTCTGCAATTGATTTATTAATAACTTCAGAGCATATTTTAGCATCTAAAATGATAGTGGTTATCCTATTGTTTAGGATGCTTTTTTACGTTCTTTCAGTGAATAATATTTCTTTAGTGGAATGGCGCGGACAATTTTTTATGTTTAACTGATAAAACAGTGTTAAACAGATGTCGATTCCAATGACTAATAAGATAAACAAAATAAATAGCAAAAAATACTCCTTTTAGTTCTAAAAATTCTTTTTTGGACTACTTATTAATAATAGGTTGTACTAGGCAGGAGGGAGATTATGACTAGAAAAATTGGTTTTTATGCAGTGGTTGCCTATGTGTTATACGGCTTGTTTTTTTATTGGTATTTATTTCAATACACTAGTCCAACTTTGCCATTTGAATTTCAGGGGTCTAGAGCTGATCCAAGTACTTTTCTAAATAGCAGAGAATTAGTATTAAGTGAGGAATATTCACGGGTAAGAAATTTCTTGTTTTTTATATCAACACCATTTGAATGGCTTCTATACTTATTCATTTTATTATTTGGTTTTTCGAAAGCATTTAAAAAATGGGGAGAGTCTTCTGCTAAATATAAGCCGCTACAAACAGCTATTTATTTATTTTGGCTGAATATAACAGCATTTGTTTTGACCTTTCCTCTTGGGTATATCAGTTATTCCTTATCAAAGACTTATCATATCTCTACACAAAGCTTTCCATCCTGGATGAAGGACGAAATGATTGATTTTTGGGTGAATTATGTTATTTTGTATCTCCTTGTCATCGTTTTATATTGGCTTATGAAAAAAAGTCAAAAGAGATGGTGGCTTTATGCATGGTTTTTATCTATTCCGTTTACATTATTTCTCACGTTTATCCAACCGGTTGTTATTGATCCGCTCTATAATGATTTCACCCCTTTAAAGGATAAGGCATTAGAGGCTGAAATATTGAAGTTAGCGAGTGCTTCGAATATACCAGCTAACCATGTTTTCGAAGTGAATATGTCTGATAAAACTAGTGCATTAAATGCATATGTTACTGGAATAGGAAGCAATGCAAGAATTGTCCTATGGGATACGAGTTTAAAGGAATTAGAGAATGACGAAATTTTATTTGTTATGGCACATGAAATGGCTCATTATGTAGAAAAACATATTTATATTGGGATAGGCATTTCTTTATTCTTTTCCTTGTTTGGTTTATATTTTGTTTATAAATTAATGCACTGGATTGTGAATAGATGGGGAGATGCACTTAAAATATCGAGAGTAGAGGATATCCATTCTTTTCCTCTAGTACTTTTATTAATTTCCATGTTGCTGTTTGCTGTAAATCCAGTAACTAATTTAATTTCAAGATATGAAGAAAAAAGGGCTGATGACTATGCAGTCCAATTAACAGAAGATCCAGAAGCAGGTATTGTTACTTTTCAAAAGTTAGCAAAAACGGGATTGAGTGAAGTAAACCCACCTTTATTAGTAAAAATATTCCGTTATAGTCATCCGACAATGCTAGAAAGAATCAGTAAGCTAGAAGAGGAAAGTATCCGTTTGCAAAATCAACAGCAAGAATGATCGTTTCCATGTGGGATACTACTAATCTTTAAAGACGAATAATCTCTAATTTAGCTCTTGAATAAAGCTACCTTTATTTCAAATAACGATAAACACGAAGTATTATGTAATCATTTTGCATAAATGCTCGTGTTTATTATTTTAAACATAGATGTAAAAACGACTTAGTTTTTATACTTGACTAAATTTAAAAACATAGATAACTATCATGAGCAAAAGATAAAGGATGTCTCAAAGGGCTTAATTCAGCTAGCTGGATTAGCTCTTTGGGGCATCCTTAAATTATTTAGAACTCTTTATTATCAAGTACCGAAGCGCTTACATAATAAGTTGAATTTAATACTTAGTTCGTTAAATTTTTCTTTATTTCGTTCATCAATGGCTTTATCAATCAAGGACATCAAACTTGCTTTTTCATTATTTAATTGAATTTCAGAAAGCAGCATTTCAATGTAGAGGTCTTTTACATAAGTTTCTGTGTTCTTTTTCTTGCCACTTAACTTTGTAAACTCAGTGTAGGACTTATCATTCATTGTCTTTCCCTCCTGATGCCTTTTTAATATTATATGGGAAAATTTGATAATTATCAATCTATTTTTTAATAATTTAGAAATTTGATTATAAAGTATGTCTATGTTCTGAAAATTTAGGAAGTATTTAGGTTAATTAGGTAAAAAGTGCTATTATTAGGTTAGTTTACTAAATAAAAGGAGTGATTTATTGATGGAAGAAAAATATGTAATAGTTGATAATTATGCTATTAATTATCATACGCGAGCAGTGCTCCCTTATAAGTTGGCTAATGGTGTTATCTATTCAAAGATATACGAACAAAATAACGTTTTTTTATGCAAACATAGCCCGCTAATGATTGTTAAAAATACCTGTAGTTATCTGGGGAGCTCCTATGAAGGAAGGAGAGAGGGAACTCGTCGGTTAATGACCTATTACCATAAGGTTCCAATCGTAATTGATCCATATAATTCTGTTTATTTTTTTCCTACTCATTCTCCTAGAAATCAAAACTGTGCATGGATTTCACTTCATCATATTCTTGACATTAAAAAAATAGAAGCGTCCAAAGTAAGAATCACCTTCCAAAACTCACAAAAGATTGAAATAGGGATTTCCATCTATTCTCTGAGAAATCAAATAATGAGGACGAATTCATATAAAACTTTGCAACATTATAATTATGAAGCTAGTATGAATCCCAAACTCACGTATAAAAGTGGAATGGATAAACAGATAGAGCTGGCAGAAAACCAAATGAAATATAAAAAGAAGTGGAGTAAATCGGATAGCAATTGAAAAGGAGCTTTTTTTATTTACTTTTGTTAACTAATAGTAAACCTTTTGTATAAATAATACTCTAATAGTTCTTGAACTTTATTCCGAAGACGTGGGTTAAAGTAATTATGATATTCCTCATAACCGTTGTAAATAAACAAAAACATGGTAAATGCTTCATCACGATTTACTTCTTGAATCTTCAAAGCATGCTTATACATATAATTCTTCGTTTTTTTTAACTCCGTTTGTACTGCATTCATTGTATTTTCTATAAGGTCTATATAAGGTTGTTTTAGCTTAAAATTACTTTTTTTGATGACCTGCAGATCCCGATTAAGTATAGTTAAAAGCATAGGAAGATAAATAGCTTTTTCCATAATGTCCCTTTCTATTTCAGGAATTCGTGTCATAATCATTGACCCCTTCTTATATGTTATAGAACATTTGTTCTTATTCGATAATACCTTGTTTGGCTGTAATTTTCAAGTTGATAATGATATTTTTCACAGTCTCTAAAAAGCATGTTACATGTAAATTTAGGAAGGTGGATATTAATGCTGTAATTCCTGAAAAAATTTTTTAGAAGAAAAGAGAGAGAGAAGGAGGGGAAATTATTTCAGTTGTCGAAATATATAGTTACTTTAAATAAGGGAAGGAAGATGAAATTGAAAGAAAGCAATAGAATAAATGCAGAAGCTTTGTATGAATTAAAATCTGTCGTTGATCCTCAGGTTAATGAAAAAGGACAGGAATGTTTATATGTACTCACTTCCATTTGTAAAGAGACCGATAAGTATTATTCCAATATTTTTTATAAGCGTCTAGATACATTAGATACAACTCAATGGACATTTGGGAAAGATCGAAACTATTCACCAAGATGGTCACCGAATGGAGAACAAGTTGTCTTTATTTCGAATCGATCTGGGAAAAATCAATTGTTTTTATTAAATAAGCAAGGTGGAGAAGCAAAGCAACTAACCTTTTTAGCCAATGGAGTAAGTAATCCAGTTTGGTCCCCGGATAGCAAGGAAATAGCTTTTCAATGTAATTTAAAAATGGGAGAAACAGTTGAAGACAAAGAAAATATAACGGAGAAGAAAGAGGAAAAGGTTACTTCACTAGAAGTAACTAATATGAAGTACAAATCGGACGGCAAGGGCTTTTGGGATGGAAGCTATGATCATATTGCTATCATAAATATAGAAAGTGGCGATCTAGAGCAGATTACATCAGGAGAAAATAATTATTATGTGCAAAGCTGGTCCCCTGATGGACAGTACATAGCAATTAGTGCAGATGAAAGCGATGAAAAGGATTTTAGCTTTATTGCAGATATTTATCTATATAATAGAAAAGAACGGAACTGGAAGAAGGTTACAGAAAGTAATGGCTCTTATGGAAAAGCAACTTGGACACCTGATAGCAAAAGACTAGGATTGATAGGAAGTGGCAGAGAATACGAGAATGCGACTCTGTCAAAAATATGGGTATATGATTTAGAATCTGATTATCTACAATGCTTAACACCGGAATGGGATGTAAATGTTGGCGATTATGCAATCGGAGATTTTCAACAGGGATCTGTAACACCTGGCATACTATGGGGAGAGGATAATGAAAGCTTTACTTTTTTAGGAACTGACCATGGAAATACCATTGTCTATTTTGGAAATATTTCAGGTGCAATCTATCCGTCTCTTATCGATAATCATCATGTGTATGGGTTATCAACTGGCGGAAGTTTAAAAAGAGCGATTGTAGCTATTAGTACACCTACACATCCAGGAGATTTATACACCCTAAATTTAGAGACAGGCGAGGTTCAGCAAATTACAGATGTAAATAAAGAGTTTGCGGAAACACATACATTTTCTGAAGCTGAGCCATTACAATTTCATTCTCGAGATGGCTGGGAGCTGCATGGGTGGTTAATGAAGCCACAAGACTTTAAAGCGGGCGAAAAATATCCAATGGTAGTAGAAATTCATGGGGGACCACATGCAATGTATGCTAATTCCTATTTCCATGAATTCCAAACACTAACTTCTAATGGGTTTGCGGTATTGTTTATTAATCCGAGAGGAAGTCATGGCTATGGGCAGCAATTTGTAGATGCTGTACGTGGAGATTATGGCGGGAAGGATTATGAAGACATTATGGATGCGGTGGATTATTGTCTAGAGACATTTGATTTTATCGATGCTTCTCGTTTAGGGGTTACAGGAGGGAGCTATGGTGGCTTCATGACAAACTGGATTATAGGTCATACGGATCGTTTCAAGGCAGCAGTCACACAGCGCTCTATTTCCAATTGGATAAGTTTTTATGGAGTTAGTGATATAGGATACTACTTTACTGATTGGCAAATAAAAGCAGACTTAAATGATATTGAAACACTGTGGAAGCATTCTCCATTAGCTTATGTAAATAATATGCAAACACCATTGCTTATATTGCATGGAGAAAAAGATTTTCGTTGTCCAATTGAACAGGCAGAGCAATTATTTATTGCCTTAAAGGTGCAAAAAAAAGAAACGAAATTTGTCCGTTTCCCAGAATCAAATCATGAACTTTCAAGAAGTGGAAAACCTACACTTAGAATAGAAAGACTAAACTATATTAACAATTGGTTTTTGAAATAT
The DNA here is from genome assembly GCF_052064465.1 of Niallia sp. HCP3S3_B10. Taxonomy (NCBI): domain Bacteria; kingdom Bacillati; phylum Bacillota; class Bacilli; order Caryophanales; family Bacillaceae; genus Niallia; species Niallia sp. HCP3S3_B10. The sequence continues at coordinate 43,468 of NZ_JBQHVO010000020.1, forward strand.
GTATAACGATTAAATAAAAGGGTGCCATCTGGCGCCTTTTTTTATGCGCAAAATTATTATTTTTGCCTATATAATCTGAAGCAAAATGGGTCTTCCATTTTTAAGATTAACTTATAAAATACCGAAGTATAAGTAAGTGTATATAAATAGAAAAAGTATAATTCTATCCTGTAATGTAATTTTAAGCAAGAAAAAAATGTAGAAAAGAACTTTTTTTGTTATGATAGTAAAAAGAAAGCTATCCATTAAGAAATGAAAGAGTTCAATAGCAAACAGGATTTACAAGGAGAAGAAGGTCTATATTTTTGTACAAAGGTTACACTTGATAGTAATAAAGAGTCATAAAAAAATAAAAAGAACTTTAATATGGAAAGGATTAATGAAATGGGGAGAGCGGAATATAGAAAAGGAAAGAAAAGAAGGAAATTACGTAAAGGGAGGGTTTTCTTTCTATTCCTAATTCTATTTATATTTTTGGTAGGTATATACAGTATTATTCAATTTAAGCAAGGAGAAAAACAGTCGTTAGGGAAGATTGGAGTAGACGAGGTTAAATACGAATTTAATGGGGAAAAGGATAGTAATGGTGGAACGAATATCCTTTTGCTTGGAAGTGACCAGCGTAAAGGGGAAAATCAATCCAGAACAGATACCATAATGGTAGCCCAATATCATCCTGATAATGGTACATATAAACTAATATCACTCATGAGAGATATGTATGTGGATATACCTGGATATAGTCAAGGGAGGATTAATACTGCCTATACTCTCGGAGGTCCTGAGCTTTTAAGGCAAACAATCAAACAAAATTTTGATATAGAATTGCAATATTATGCGATTATTAATTTTGAAGGATTTGAAGCTGTAGTTGATGAAGTATTTCCAGATGGTGTGGAAATCAATGTAGAGAAACAAATGTCTGAAAATATAGGCGTAACGTTGGAGCCAGGATTGCAACATTTAAATGGCAAGCAGTTACTAGGCTATGTGCGTTTCCGACATGATGCAGAATCTGATTTCGGAAGGGTGGCAAGACAACAAAAAACATTGCAAGCACTTGCTGATCAAGTTTCTGCTGTACAGACATTTGCTAAGCTGCCAAAACTAGCAGGGGTAATAATGCCTTACATTAATACGAGTATGGAAACAGGGGATATGCTGTTTATTGGGAAGGAATTATTGACTTCAAAAAATCATGAGGTAGAGTCGCTAAGAGTTCCAGTAGATGGAAGTTTCCAAGATATGCGAGTAAATGGAGCTGCTGTCTTATCTGTCGATTTAGAAGCGAATAAAACAGCAATAAAAGAATTTTTGGCACAATAAATTGAATTATCTTTAACATATTCTTTATATTTTAGAAAGAATAAAGAATTAAACTAGAATAGTTAAGTAGATTGTTTGCTAATAAATGCTATAGCAACAAAAGGTTCTAATAGAAGGGAAATGGTATGAAGTCCACTTGTGTTTTAAGTGGATTCATCAAAAACGCCAGAGTTAAAAGAATACAAATACAAAAAGATGCGTAAGTTGTTATACAAGGGGTTTTGCTCATGGATATGAACTTAATTAAAGAATGGTTTACGCTTGAAAATATAATGGACTTAATTGACAGTTATCGCTCGTTCGGACCGTTGCCAGGGGTCTTATTGCCAATGATTGAGGCGTTTATCCCTTTTTTGCCGCTTTTTGTTTTTATTATGGCTAATGTAAATGCTTTTGGATTTTGGCTAGGATTTTTATATTCATGGGCTGGAACAATCTTAGGTGCATTGCTAGTATTCTCGATAATCCGAAAGTATGGGAAAAAAAGACTGCTGAGCTTTTTAAGAAAACATAAAAAGGTGCAGAAACCAATAATCTGGATTGAGCGACATGGATTTGGTCCGTTGTTCTTAATGCTATGTTTTCCGTTTACACCTTCTGCACTTGTAAATATAGTGGCTGGTTTATCGAGAATTAGTACGAGCCAATATGTGCTTGCCGTTATAGCAGGTAAACTAGTCATGATTAGTACGATTAGCTTTATTGGCTATGACTTGAAATCAATGATTGCGCAGCCATTACGTACAATACCTGTTGGGATAGCTATCTTTATTCTTTGGGCTATTGGGAAACGAATCGAGATAAAAATGAATAATCCGGGAATGGAAGAGAAAGAGAGAAGCCATTAGAAAAGATGGTCTGCAAAATTTATTTGGAGGAGATAGAGGTTGAAAGAAGCTATAAAGAAAGAAAGCATAGAATGGTTAAAGGCATTTGCAATCGGGATTATCATCTTTGTTATAATTCGTGCTTTTTTCTTCTCCAATTATGTAGTGGAAGGTGAATCGATGATGCCTACATTACAGGACGGAAACAAATTAGTTGTTAATAAAGTTGGTTATAAAATGACTGATTTTGATCACTTTGATATTATTGTTTTTCATGCAAATGAAAATGATGATTATGTGAAACGAGTAATTGGCATCCCTGGAGATAGAGTAGAATATAGAGATGACCATCTATTTATAAATGGGAAAAAGTATGAGGAGCCATTTCTAAATGATTATCGTAAACAAGTTTCATCCGGAAGGCTAACGGGGAATTTTACGTTAAAAGAACTAACCGGGGAGGCTACTGTTCCAAAAGGGAAATTATTTGTATTAGGGGATAATCGATTAGGAAGTTGGGATAGTCGCCATTTCGGATTCATTTCCATTGATCAAGTAGTTGGAAAAGTTAGCTTGCGTTATTGGCCATTTAATGAAATTCAATTTACCTTTTAGAAGGATGGATAAAGGAGAACTCAAGTTTGAGTTCTTTTTTCTTTATGTTGTTTTGATTGGTATAAAGTCAGGAGATATCAGCACACGAGGAGTAATAAAGCTTTTCCCTATTTCTCATTTCTTCACGACTATTCGAGTAGTATCGTTTAAGTTGAGGATGAGAAAAATTATCCAGTGTCGCTTTTCTATGGAAACATGTGTTTCTATGATATGATGTTATATACATATAAAGTATTATGGTGATAGAGAAAAAAAGGGGAGGGATTGGATGACTGTTCGCTTATTAGCAGGTCGATCTGGTACTGGAAAAACAACGTTTTGTATAGAAGAGATCCAAGCAAAGCTTGCCGCAAATCCGGAAGGCAATCCTGTAATTTATATTGTCCCAGATCAGATGACCTTTTTATCCGATCAGCGATTACTATCCGGATCTGAGGTTCAAGGAATGTTTCGGGCACAAGTGTATAGTTTTACTCGTCTTGCTTGGAGAATATTGCAAGAGACTGGTGGAATTAGTCGCTACCATATAAATAGTATTGGTGTTAATATGCTCATACGCAAGATTATTGAAGAAAATAAAAATAAGCTAACTCTTTTTAAAAAGGTAGCCGATAAAAATGGATTTATAGAGCAGGTTGAACAACTAGTCACTGAATTTAGGAGATACACGGTTACTCCTGAAGAACTGCTAACAACAAAAGAACAAATAGAGGACAACCAGGAATCAGCAAAGGCATTAATGGATAAAATCAGTGATCTTGAACTAATATATGAGCAATTTGAACAAAGATTGATCGGTAAATACATCGATGGAGAGGATTATTTTCGTTTACTTGCGGAAAAGATGAGTGAATCCTCCTATTTGAAAAGTGCGGAAATTTATATCGATGGTTTTTATAGCTTTACTCCTCAAGAATATTTGATTATTCAAAAGTTAATGCACCTTTGTGAAAGGGTAACAATTACCAATACATTAGATCCTTCATTTTCACAACATGATGACTTAAGCTTATTTCGAATGTCGACAGAATCCTTTCAAACCATTCACTCGATGGCCAAGCAAGTAGGAGTTGAAGTTGATATTGTAGAGTTTACGGAATATAAAAAAGATAGCCATCCGTCGTTAATGCATATAGAAACTCATTTTGACAGCAGACCAGTTCAAGCTTATACAGAAGAAACAACAATCAAATTTGCGGAAAGCATTAATCCACGCGCAGAAATAGAAGGGATTGCGCGGGAAATTGTCAAGCTTGTTAGAGATAAGCACTACCGTTATCGGGAGATAAGTTTACTTTCTCGTAATTTGGCTACGTATCAAAATATTATTGAAACGGTTTTTAGAGACTATCATATTCCAATATTTATTGATCAGAAAAGCAGAATGCATGATCATCCTTTAGTAGAACTGATTCGTTCTTCTTTAGAAATTTTTGAAACAAATTGGCGTTATGAGCCTGTATTTCGTTCTATAAAAACGGAGTTACTTTTCCCACTCCATGAACGCAAAAATAATATTCGAGAAAAGGTAGATAGACTTGAAAATTATTGTCTTGCTTATGGAATAAAAGGAAATAAGTGGACTTCCAAAGAGCGTTGGAAATATAGAAGAATCCAAGGATTAGAATGGGAGCAAGGAGTTCAGACAGATGCAGAAAAAGAATTCGAGCAAGAATTAAATGAACTGCGTTTGTCTTTAACTGCGCCGTTAATTCGCCTTCAAAACCGTTTGAAAAGAGGGAAAACAGGACGCGCTAAATGTGAAGCTTTATATCTATTTTTAGAAGAACTTGAAGTACCGCTGAAAATGGAATACTGGAAGAATGAGTTAGAGGAAAAAGGAGAGCTAGTAAAAGCTGGAGAACATGATCAAGCATGGAATAGCATAGTGGAAATGCTTGATCAATTTGTAGAAATACTAGGAGAAGAGGAATTTTCAACGAAGCAATTTGCAACAGTTGTGAATGCCGGTTTAGATACATTGAAATTCTCCCTCGTTCCTCCAGCCCTGGATCAGGTTTTAATCGCCGATATAGAACAGTCTCGGTTAAATGATATAAAAGTAGCGTTTGTTATCGGTCTAAACGAAGGTGTTTTTCCATCGAGATTTCAGGATGAAGGAATACTTGCAGACACGGATAGAGAAGCTTTGCAACAAAAAGGAATGAAGCTAGCTCCTACAAGTAAAACGAGACTGTTAGATGAAGAATTTCTTGCATACAAAGCATTTACTACGCCATCTGATTGTCTTTACTTAACCTATCCGTTAGCAAATGATGAAGGGAAATCTATTTTGGCATCTACTTATATCAAAAGAATGAGAGATTTATTTCCTAATGCCACTACTCTCTTCTTTATGTCAGATCCAAAAGAGCTGTCAGAAGAAGGGCAGCTGGATTATGTGGTCCATTTTCAAACGACCTTATCTTATTTAACAGGACAGCTTTATTTAAAGAAAAGAGAATATCCTATCTATGATTTCTGGTGGGATGTTTACAATGAATATATAGAGAATACAAATTGGAGAGAACCTGCCAAAAAGGTGTTCTCTAGTTTAACGTATCAAAATCAAACAGAAAAATTATCAGAACAAACAAGCAGTGAATTATATGGAGATACTATTTCGGCAAGTGTCTCTAGGATGGAATTATTTCATGCTTGTCCATTTTCACATTTTGCGACACATGGATTAAAGCTCCGAGAACGACAAGTATATCGCTTAGAGGCACCGGCAATCGGTGATTTATTTCATGCTGCCTTGAAATATATAGCAGAAACAGTGATGAATAAGGAGTTAATGTGGTCTAGTTTAACGAGAGAGCAATGTGAGCGGCTTGCAAAGGATGCCGTAGATATGCTCGCACCTAAATTGCAAAATGAAATATTGCTTAGCACAAATAGACATCATTATATAAAAAGAAAGTTAGAGCAAATCATCAGTAGGGCTTCCCTTATTTTAAGCGAACATGCTAAGCATAGTGGCTTCTCACCAATTGATTTAGAACTAGAATTTGGTCCAAAAGGAAAGCTTCCATCCATTTCTTTTCCGTTAAAAAACGGTTCAAATATGGATTTGATTGGAAGAATCGATCGTGTCGATAAAGCGGTTGTTGGAGAAGAAGTATATTTAAGAGTCATCGACTATAAATCAAGTAGCCAAGAATTAAATATGAATGAAGTATATTATGGACTATCTTTACAGATGCTTACTTATTTAGATTTAATTATTACAAACAGTACAATATTAGTAGATAAGGAAGCGAGCCCAGCAGGAGTATTATATTTTCATGTACACAATCCGATGATTTCTAGTAAGAAAATATTAACATTAGATGAAATCGAAGAAGAATTATTGAAGAAATTTAAAATGAATGGGCTAATGCTTGGAGAAGAGCGAGTTATTCAGCTAATGGATGAAACGTTAGAAAAAGGGAGTTCTCCAATTGTGCCAGCAGGTTTTAAGACAGATGGAACTCTAACAAAAGCTTCTAAAGTCGCAACAAAAGAAGACTTTAGTGAAATGCAAAAGTTTGTTCGCCATAAATATAGGGATTCAGGAAACAAAATTATTAGTGGGGAAGTAGGCATTGAACCGTATCGCTTAAATGAGAAAAAGCCTTGTACTTTCTGTTCGTTTAAATCTGTTTGCCAATTTGATGAAGCATTAGAAACAAACCAATATAGACAATTGCCAGCCTATTCAAAGGATGAAGTGCTGCAATTAATCCGAGAGGAGGCTAACAGGAATGAAAGAGATTAGCATACCGGACAAGCCAGCAGATGTAACCTGGACAGATGATCAATGGAAGGCGATTATGTCTAGTGGGCAGGACATTTTAGTTGCTGCTGCAGCAGGATCTGGAAAAACAGCTGTTTTAGTAGAAAGGATGATTCGGAAAATTGTATCCGATCAGCCGATAAATGTCGATGAATTGCTTGTTGTTACGTTTACGAATGCGTCTGCAGCTGAAATGAAGCACCGGATTGGAGAAGTATTAGAAAAGGAAATTAATGCGAATCCAACATCTCAGCATTTAAAAAGACAATTGGCGCTTTTAAATAAAGCTCATATCTCGACAATTCATTCTTTCTGTTTAGAAGTCATTCGAAAATATTATTATGTTATTGATTTAGATCCAGGATTTAGAATTGCAGATGAAACAGAAGGACAATTATTAAGAGATGAATGTTTAGAAGATCTATTTGAAGAGGAATATGGGAAGGAAAATAATGTAGCATTTTTTGATTTAGTTGATGCCTTTACAAATGATCGCAGTGATGATGCTTTGCAGCGAATGATTCAAGAAATATATGATTTTTCTCGTTCTAATCCATTTCCTTCTGCTTATTTACAGTCTTTAATCAAGATGTATGCTATCGGAGAAGATGCAGATATCATGGAATTACCATTTGTGAAGCATTTAATCGATGATGTGGAACTGCAATTAGAAGGAGTAAGGAAGCTACTTGAATATGGCTATGAATTGACGAAGCTTCCGGGAGGGCCAGCACCACGTGCAAGCAATTTTCTAGAGGATTTGGAATTGGTTTCCATTCTTGAAAAAGCAAAGGCTCAATCTTGGGAAACTTTATATGAGGCAATGCAGAAATTGAAATTTTCACGAGCAAAGCCTTGTAAAGGAGACGACTATGATCCTTCACTAGTAGAAGAGGGGCAAAGAATTAGAGAGCGTGCCAAAAAAATATTGCAAGAAATGCAAGGTGATCTTTTTACAAGAAAGCCGCAAAGCTTTTTAAAGGATATGGCGGAGATGAAGCCACACGTGGAGACACTTGTTTATCTAGTGGAAGCCTTTGGAGAAAGATTTCAGCAAATAAAAATGGATAAAGGATTAGTCGACTTTGCTGATTTAGAGCATTATTGTCTATCCATTTTAAGTCGTCCAGAAGAAAATGAACTAATTCCATCAGAAGCTGCATTATTTTATCGAGCTCAATTTAAAGAAGTCCTTATAGATGAATACCAGGACGTGAATTTAGTTCAGGAATCTATTCTAAAACTAGTGACAAAGGATAGAGAATCGGAAGGAAATCTTTTTATGGTCGGGGACGTAAAACAAAGTATCTATCGGTTTCGATTAGCGGAACCAAACTTATTTTTAGCCAAATATCTTCGCTTTCAAGAGCGGGAGGACGCTGGCTTTAAAATTGATTTAGCAAAAAACTTTCGAAGTAGAAAAGAAGTATTAGAAGGAACGAACTTTCTCTTTAAGCAAATTATGGGAGTAAAGGTAGGCGAAATTGAATACGATGAAAGTGCTGAATTAAAGCTAGGTGCGAGTTATCCAGAAGAAAATTCTTATCCGATTGAAGTTGCATTAGTAAATCAAAGTGCTGATTCTAGTGAAGATAGTGAAATAGATGGAGAGACAACAGGTATAGATGCAGCAGAACTAGAGCAATCACAATTGGAGGCAAGAGTTATTGCTGAAAAGGTTAAAGAATTGTTGGAAACAAACCAAGAGGTATATGATGCAAAACTAAAAGCATACCGACCAATTCGTTATAAGGATATGGTCATTTTATTACGGTCCATGACATGGGCTCCGCAAATTATGGAAGAATTAAAGCAGTATAATATACCGACATATGCTAATTTAACAACCGGTTATTTTGAATCAACAGAAGTGGATATCATGATGTCTTTACTAAAGGTTATTGATAATCCATACCAAGATATTCCTCTTGCATCGGTTCTTCGCTCCCCGATTGTTGGGTTATCAGAAGAGGAGTTAAGTAAATTGCGAATTGCGAAAAAGCAAGGAGCTTTTTATGAAGCTATTCAGGTGTATATCCATATGAACAGGATGAAAGAAGAAGAACTATATGAAAAAATCAGACCGTTTTTTGATAAATTGGCTGAGTGGCGTTCGGAGGCAAGAAGAGGAGCTTTATCGGAGCTGATTTGGAAGCTGTATCGTGAAACGTATTTTTATGATTTTGTTGGGGGCTTACCAGCAGGAAATCAGCGTCAGGCTAATTTGCGTGCACTTTATGATAGAGCTCGTCAATATGAAGAGACATCGTTTCGTGGGTTGTTCCGCTTCCTTCGCTTCGTGGAGAGAATGAGAGATCGAGGAAATGATTTAGGTGCTGCAAGAGCCTTAACGGAACAAGAAGATGTTATTCGAATTATGACCATTCATAGCAGTAAAGGCTTGGAATTCCCTTTTGTGTTTATGGCAGGTATGGGACGCAATTTCAATACGATGGATTTAAGAAAAAACTTTTTACTTGATAAGGATTTAGGCTTTGCTACGAAATATATTGATGCGAAAAAGCGTATATCCTACCCATCTCTTCCTCAAATTGCGTTTTCCAAAAAGAAAAAAATGGAGCTCCTTGCAGAAGAAATGCGCGTATTATATGTTGCTTTAACTCGAGCAAAGGAAAAGCTGATTTTAATAGGTGCTGTAAAAGATATAGAAAAGGCAAAACAGAAATGGTCACAGATTGCAGGACATTCGAATTGGCTTTTAAATGAATTTGATCGTGCACAAGCTAAGTCTTATTTAGATTGGATTGGACCGGCGTTAGTCAGACATCGGGACAATACATGGATTCATTTAGAAAGCTGGAGTGAAAAAGACGAAATTTCTTCCCATCCATCCAATTGGGAAGTGAAAGTATTGCAAAAAGAAGAGCTTTTAACCCGATCCGTTGAGGAAGAGATAAAGGATGAGGAATGGTTAAATAAAATAGTAGAGGGGAAAAAAATAGAAAGTTCTTCTGTTTACAAGGAAGCAATAAAAGAAACATTTGCATGGTCGTATTCTTCAGAAGAAAGTACGTCACATCGCTCCAAGCAGTCTGTTTCTGAATTAAAACGCCAAGGGGAACTGCGAGATGCTCAAAGTGGAACAGAGCTTGTAAAGGCGTGGAAGCAAACCGTGTGGAATCGACCAAGGTTTATGCAGGAAAAAAAATTAAGTCCAGCAGAAATCGGAACCGCAATGCATATGGTTATGCAGCATGTTGATGTAAAAGCGGAGGTTACAGAAGCTAGTCTGAAGCAATTATTAGAAGAGATGGTTAGAAAAGAATTATTAACAAGTGAGCAAGTGGAAGTAATTGATATTTCCTCTATCCTATCTTTTTTCCAGTCCTCTCTAGGAAAAAGAATGCAGCAAGCACCAAAGCTTGTACGCGAAATTCCGTTTAATATTGCCTATCCAGCAAGTCGAGTATATGCAGACTGGTCGGGAGAAGAAGAGCCAGTTCTTGTACAGGGAATTATTGATGTATTCTTTGAAGATGAGTTAGGCACGGTGTTGCTTGATTATAAAACAGACACGATAACTGCCCGGTATAAAGGAGGGTATGAAGAGGCTAAGCCGATACTGGAATCACGGTATAAAATACAAATGGAGCTATATACAGAAGCATTAGAAAAAATCTTAAAGCGAAACATAGAAGAGAAATATTTGTTTTTCTTTGATGGTGGACAAGTGTTGGAGTTATAAAAACATTCTAATTTAAATAGTGCAGAATAAAAGGCATCCCGCAAAAACTTCTGCGAGATGCCTTTTTTCGTTTAGTTATTATCGGTTATTGACTGATCAACGCCACTACTATCTGTATAGTTACTGGAATTAACCGCATTATTGGTAATAACAAATGCACCTCTATTCCCAGTGCCTGAACCTATTGTTGATTTTGAATTGTCTTTAGGAGAGATAAATAGAGAATCTCCAAACTGAACAATTCCTGCTCCTGTATTGACAATTTGAATCGGACCTATTATAGCAGGCATGATTCTATCCTCCTTGCAAGATAAAAATAACTATCTATAGAACGGGTTGAATATTATGTTAGTTATTGGCAACAACTGGTTGATCTAGTAAACTAGTGTCCACATAGTTACTTGCATTCACACCATTGTTTGTAATGATAAAAGCTCCAGTATTGGAGGTACCTGAGCCTAAGGTTGCTTTAGAATTTCCTTTAGGAGAAATAAACAATGAATCCCCAAATTGGACAATTCCTTCCCCTACGTTAACAATTTGTACTGGACCTACGATTGCAGGCATTTTTTTACCTCCTTGTTACATAGCTTATTCTTATTAAGGGAGGAAGCCCTTCTTATTGAGCCATCCCTTTATTGTTCTTGCTCCACATCTGAAAATGGCGACCCAGTATTATCTGTACCAGTAACAGTAACAGGACTTTGGGAGGTTGGAACACCTAATTGGCTAGGTTCATTTAATTGGATTAAATTATTTCCAACCTCTGACGCAATAGTTTGCTCGATTTGACGAATATGCTTAATCCGTGCTTCTGCATACATATGTCGACAATTGCCAATTTGCAATAAAGAGCAGGAAGATATTCCTGTAATATCTATATGATGAACTTTAATAATGGGTTTCATATTTTCAAAATGGCATTCTACGTTTTCTATTATAGGGGTTAATGGAATTGGTTCTTTAAAGACAGCATAGTCTTCATAAGCCCCTTCCTTTCCATAAAAGAGCTCCTTCTGCCTTTGAACAGCTATAGCTCGTGAAACGGCTTGATGGTAAATAGCGTCACCAATCTCTACAATCGAAGAAAAGGATACTGTCCTAACATTGATTAAATCGACAACAGATGTTCGCTGTAGCATGATTAAATTTTCGGATGCAGTGGAACAAATGGACCTATTATTAGTGATTCAGCGGGTGTATCGAATGTAGAGGCCAATTGAATGGATTGTGCATCTCCTACCAAGCAAATAGAGGAGCTCGCAACACCGATGATATTTATATTTCCAACTTGAAGCTCTCGGTTATATACTTGAAAATTCATTCTTTTCCACTTCCTTTCATGTTATCTGGTATATGGCTTAAAAATAAATGGACTCCATTTTCCATTTCTTCCTTTAAGGCTTGGATAATATCTTCATTGGTTAATTTGCCTTCCTTTTGTTTACGATTAGAACCTTGCTGTAAATAATATTGGATTCTGGTTGGCATTTGCTTGATAATATCCTCTTGTATAAAAGAGATATATGATTCCTCTTCCGGCATATTTAGTTCTATTTGCTTCTTTCGAATGATGTCTGGCAGTTCTAATTGAATATATTGATTCATTTCTTCTTCAATATCCATGGACCGATTCATCATTTGCTTTGGATCAATGGGTGAATTCGGATTAATAGCTAGCTCTTCAATATTGCTTAAATCTTCTGGATTGAGTCCAATATTTAGTGTACCTTCTAGTGTCTCCACTTTTAATTGATCAAAACTGTAGTCAATTCGTTCAATATGAACACTTGGTTTTTCTTTTATTGTTGTAATCTCATTGGTCAGGGTGGCTACTTGTTTTTCTAAATCCTTTATTCTTTTTTCAAGCAGCTGTAAATAATGGCTCATTTTTTCACTATATTGGTAAAAATCATAAGACATTTCTATCCCCCCTTTTTTCCTTAATACCTATTTTCGAGGAGACTGCAAGGGAACTGCAGGCGAGAAAAGTGTTTCCTCATCTGCTACGTTAGGACCAGGTTCATCTGGTTTTAGTTCAGGAGCTGATTCTGTGAATCCGCCTGTATTATATAAATACGAAGCAGGTTTAATAATACCTGCACTTCCTATTTGTAATACAGAGGAGTTGGAAATACCTCCAATTTTAATGGTGTTTATGACTATCGATTGTTGGATAAAATAATTCATTACACATCACCCTTTAGTCTACTTACGCATTTGCTGCGATTGGCTGATCCAGTCCATCGTTATCATACGTATTAGTAGAACTGCGATAGTTAGTAACCCTTAATCCATCACCTGTATTAAAAGAGCCAGATCCAGAAAATGTTTTCGCATTAGAGATAGGCATCATTTTGTATACATCCCCAATATTAAAAATAGAACTACCTCCCACTGAAATAACTTGAGCTACTCCAACAATTGCTGGCATATTCAACATCCTTTATACAATATTCTTATACATACTATGGAACTCCGCAAAATAGGTGATTCACCTATACAGATAAATTCTTCTCCTAACTACTTTATTCTTATGAATGGTTGTACTATGACAAGAAATACAGCAAGAAGGAAGGGAAGTTCTATAAAGAGCCTTTCATTTCTTTTTATCTGTTGATAAGCTCACTTTGCTTCTATTTGAACAAATCTTTTTTTATTTGGAAAATTAATAAAGAAAGTTTATAATTTTCTTACATGTTTGAAAAAAAGGGAGGAAAGAAATGAAGATTGCAACGGTTGGATTTGATGACAAAGTATTTATAGGATTAGTAGAAGAAGCGGGGATATTGCCCTTAAATGATGTAGAAGAGAAGCGTACGGGAAAACGATCATATGTGGAAGACCTTGTTACATGCATAGAACAAGAAGGATTTTTGGACAATGTGAAGGAGTTAATTCATTGGGTAGAAGAACAAAATGACCATGCTAGTTATTATATCCCACTGGAAAAAGTGAAGTTTCTAGCACCTATTCCTAGACCAAGAAAAAATATCTTTTGTGTAGGAAAAAATTATGTGGAACATGCAATTGAAATGGGAAGTAAAGAGGATATTCCAGAGCATGTAATGGTCTTTACGAAAGCTCCTACAACTATTATTGGACATACGGATAACATTCTGGAGCATAGGGAAGTAACGGAACAACTTGATTACGAGGGTGAACTTGCTGTTGTGATTGGAAAAAGAGGGAAAGGAATTAAGAAGGAGGAGGCATTGGACTATATATTTGGCTATACGATATTGAATGATATCACTGCAAGAGATTTGCAGAAGAAACATAAACAATTTTTTATCGGAAAAAGCCTTGATACAAGTGCACCGATGGGTCCATGGATTGTGACAAAGGACAGCATTCCGAATCCGAATGAATTAAATATTACGACAATGGTCAATGGTGAAATTAGACAGAAGTCGAATACCAAGCATTTTATCTTTCCAATCGAAGAGGTAATTCATGTATTGTCTAAAGGAATGACTTTAGAGCCAGGTGATATTATTGCAACTGGAACACCTGCTGGAGTGGGGAAAGGCTTTAATCCGCCACGTTTTTTAAAGGGTGGGGATTCGATTGAAATTGCTGTTGAAGGAATCGGCACCCTTTTTAATAAAGTAATAAAGGACGTATGATGTTTCGCGAATAGAAGGAAGGTTACGATATGTGTTAAAATGATGGAGAAAAGGAGGGAGATATATGAGTTCTACAGATGCTCATGTACTGACATGGATTATTGGACTAGTTCTATTTGCCATATCATTCGGTTTACATAAAGCTGGAAAAGAAAAGGGAAGTAAAATCCTCCATATGGTATTGCGTGTCGTATACATTCTGATTATTGGTTCGGGAATTGGCTTGCTTGCAAAAACAGGCATGGATTTCATGCACACAATAAAAATGCTAGTCGGCATTTGGGTGATTGGGATGCTTGAAATGGTTCTTATTCGCACAAAAAAAGGAGAAAATACGAAAACACTGTGGATTTTATTGGTTATTTCCTTTATTCTCGTGTTGGTAATAGGATATAGTATTTAATCTTTAGAGTCTGAAGGCTTGTAGAAGAATTATTTCTACAAGCCTTTTTTCAAAAGAATTAATTCTGCTCAGCGTTAAAAAGTATTGGGAGAAATGGAGGCAATACATGAAGGTACTTACCATGAACATTGGAATACTTTTACTCCTTTGTATAGGAGCTTTATATCAAGCCTTTAGAACAGATGCATGGAATTTCGCTATGCTATTATTTCTTTTCGCTATTATTCTTGGATTTTATTTTCTTGTACCTGTTTTTAAAAGAAAAAGCATTCCTTTTTTATTCATTTTGATTCTTCTTGATATAACGCTGCTTGTAACAGAAGTTGAGCTACATGGCTATCTCTTCCTATTAATGCTTTATTTTACGATGGAAGTGGGTAGATACGTATCAACAAATTTTTTTCGTATAATAATTTGCTCATTGTTTTTGATAAATAGTGCAATAGGAATTATTATATCATCCTATGTCCCTTTTATTTGGATCACTCTTTTTCTGTTAATCTCCTATTTACTCATTCGTTTAAACGAGCTAGATAAAGATTATCTACAAATCAGAGATACATATGAATCTTTATTAAACGATTATCGTATACAAAAAAGACAATCCTATCATAATGAACATGCGGCAAGAGTGGAAGAACGGAATCTCATTGCTAGAGAAATGCATGATTCCGTTGGTCATAAGCTAACAGCATTAATGATGCAAATCGAACAATATTCGATTAAAGAGAATAAAGAACAATATAGGATTCTGAAGGATATGACAGAAGAATGCTTAGAAGAAACAAGGAAGGCGGTTCGACTATTACAAGTGGGGGAATCTGGTGGAATTGCTTCTATTATTGCACTTATAAAAAAATTGGAAAGTGAAAACAATATTCACGTCCATTTTACAACAAAGCAAGGAGTACTACTAGTCAATCTAAGCAATAAGCAAAATGCTGTTCTTTATCGTTCCATACAGGAAGGAATAACAAATGCCATGAAATATGGAAGTTCAAAGGCCGTACATATTACGCTAGGTGTATCTCCGATTGGAAATCTAACTTTTGAGATTAGAAATCCATATATTCATAAGCATCCATTTCATTATGGGTTTGGCTTAGACAACATGACAAAAAGAATAGAGGAGGGACAAGGGAAATTAGAGGTTCTTCAATTAGATGGAGAATTTATCCTGCAAGGAAATATTCCTGTTGGGAGGGGAGAAAAATGATTCATGTGTTAATTGCGGAGGATCAAGCAATAGTCAGAAATGGATTAAAGATGATCATTGAGCAAGACGAAGAAATCCACGTTGTTGCGGAAGCAGAAAATGGGAAAGAAGTATTGTCTTTATTAGAAAAAACAATAGTAGATATTATCCTTATGGATATCCGCATGCCAATTATGGATGGAATGGAAGC
The DNA here is from genome assembly GCF_052064465.1 of Niallia sp. HCP3S3_B10. NCBI lineage: Bacteria > Bacillati > Bacillota > Bacilli > Caryophanales > Bacillaceae > Niallia > Niallia sp. HCP3S3_B10. The sequence continues at coordinate 59,158 of NZ_JBQHVO010000020.1, forward strand.
AACGAAACGAATTCGCCAGCAATATCCACATATTAAAATACTTATTCTGACTACCTTTAACGATGAGGAATATGCCATACAGGCATTTCAAGAAGGAGCAAATGGGTTCCTCCTTAAGACGACAGATAGCGTTAGTTTAGTAAATAGCATAAAGAGCTGTTTATCAGGTGGCATCTCGATACATGACCAAGTTGCCGCTAAATTAATGCCTAAGCTTTTAAAGAAAGAAGCTATTCAGGAGAAGGCTTTTAGCCACAACCACAACATTCCTTTGACGAAGCGAGAAATAGATATTGTGAAAAAGATTGGACAAGGAAAAACCAATAAAGAAATTTCCAGCGAATTATTATTATCTGTTGGAACTATAAAAAATCATATTACCCAAATTTTAGCCAAGTTAGAATTAAGAGATCGAACCCAATTAGCAATCTATGCAGTGAGAAATGATTATATTTAATAGTGGATGCAAAGCCAAACAAACAAAAGGCGTGTCCAGTATTCAACCAAATGCTATGGTGATTACAGACACGCTTTTTTTTACGATTGTTTTAACGGAGATTCCGTTTCTAGTATTTTTGTTACTTTCACTTTACTAATTCGGCGATCTACAATCTCTTCTACCTGAAATTCAAAGTTTTTGAACGTAACAGTGAGTTTTTCCTGCTCATTTGGAATATAACCAATCTTGCTTATTAGAAACCCACTTAATGTATCATAAATTTCTACCGGCAAGGTGATTTTTAACAACTCCTGAACATCATCTAAACTAATCGTTCCTTGGAGCAGATAGGTATGTTCGCCGATAATTTTTATCTCAGGAGGCTTCGGTTCATCGTATTCATCAAAAATATTTCCAACGATTTCCTCAATTAGATCCTCCATTGTAACAATTCCATCCGTTCCTCCATATTCATCGACGACAATGGCAAAAAGGGTGTTGTTTTTTTGCATCTGTATAAATAATTCATCTGTTCGCTTCGATTCCAATACGAAATGGGGCTTGCGAATAATATCATGCAATTTAAAAGCGTCATTTTCTTTCCCCATATAGGCTAAAAGATCTTTAGAATGAAGAATGCCGATAATATTGTCGATATTTTCTTCATACACAGGATAGCGAGTATACATTTCATGATTTACAAGAGCTATTATCTCCTTTAATGTGTAATCGGAAGGGATTGCTACCATATTGGAACGATGGGTCATAATATCAGTGACATTTTTATTATCAAATTCAAAAATATTATGAATCATCATTCGTTCATCTTCGTCAATATTACCTTTTTCATTTCCAACATCAATCATCATTTTTATATCTTCTTCTGTTACTTCTTCGTCCTCATCATCTGGTCTAACTCCAAATAAACGAGCAACCATGTTGGTAGAGAAGGTTAAAAAAGCGACAAAAGGAGCTGTTATTTTCGAAAGTATCGTTAATGGGCTTGCAGCGAACATAGCAATTCCTTCTGCTTTTCGCAAAGCAACTCGTTTTGGAACTAATTCACCAAAGACAAGGGTGAAATAGGATAGCAGTAGAGTAATAATAATGACTGAAATAGAATCAAGCAGTCCCTGAGAGAGGGGGATTCCCATTGTTAAAAGTAAATCTGTTAAGTGGCCAGAGAAACTGTCAGCTGCAAAGGCACTGGCGAGAAAGCCAGCTAGCGTAATCCCGATTTGGATGGTAGCTAAAAATTTACTAGGCTCTGATAGGAGATTATAAACTATTTTAGCTTTCTTATGACCTGTATCCGCCATATGTTTAATTTTATTGTCATTCAAGGAAATGAGCGCAATTTCTGCTGCGGCAAAGAAAGCGTTTAAAGCAATTAAGATGACTAGGACTAAAATGCCCAAATTCTTCAGCTCCTTTCCAACGGCTTCTTTCCTATTTGTTTTACCCTTTTTTATGGAAAATATGCTTTGATGACTAGAGTCATTTTATTTTTGCAAAGAAATGACCATTAGGTATAGGAATCGCTGTTTTTTTTCATTATTCTGTATAAAGAAAGGATGATGTGTGTTGTTAGAGATAATGAATCTATCTAAAGCTTATAAACAGAAGCAAGTGGTGAATTCCGTTAATTTATATTTAGAGAAAGGAGAAATAGTTGGTTTACTTGGACCGAATGGTGCGGGAAAATCTACGACTATTTCCATGATATCCTCTTTAATTTCCCCTGATGATGGAGATGTGCGACTTAATAATGAAAGCATCCTAAAAACACCCCAGAAGTTACGAAAAATACTTGGAGTCGTTCCACAGGAAATTGCTGTTTATATGGATCTGTCTGCACGGGAAAATCTTCTGTTCTTCGGAAAAATGCACCGGATCCCAAAAAAAATTTTACAAAAGAGAGTGGATGAAGTTCTCGATATCATCGGTTTAAAAGAACGAGAAAAGGACTTAGTTAAAACTTTTTCAGGAGGAATGAAAAGGAGATTAAACATTGGCGTAGCTCTCATACATGAACCAGAAATCATCATTATGGATGAACCAACTGTCGGTATTGACCCACAATCAAGAAATTATATATTAGAAACCGTTAAAAGACTAAATCAAGAGAGACAAATAACGGTGCTTTATACGAGTCACTATATGGAAGAAGTAGAATTTCTATGTGATCGGATTTATATTATGGATCATGGGGAGATTATTGCTTCCGGAACAAACGAGGAGATTAAAAACATTCTTTCTGCAGAAACTGCGATAAATATTAAGGTAGAAATGATAAAACACGAATTTACAGAAGCACTCCGTCAACATGAAAATATTAAAAACATCTCTATTCAACAATCTGTTATTACAGTAATCGTACCAAGACAAGTAAATTTGTTAAAAGATATTTTGCGAATTGCCGAAGAGCAGAAGACAACTGTACTCTCTGTAAATATTGAGACGCCGACATTAGAAGATGTTTTCTTGCATCTAACTGGCCGTCAGCTAAGAGATTAGGAGGGTATAAAATGCTCTTGCAAATGATAATGAAAGAGTTATTGATGATTTGGAGAAGACCCAGGGAGCTTATTGTTTTATTACTCATGCCTTTTGTGCTTATTACCATACTTGGAAGTGCGTTAGGGGCATTGGATAATAACGGCGAAGTGGAAGTGCATGCAAAGCTTGCTGTTGTAGTGGAGGATGAAGCAAACAAAGGGCAGCAAAAAGCAATAGATATAGTGAACCAATCAAATAGAAGTGAACAGGAGAAGAGAGAGAAGATAGCACTTATTCAATCACTCCAACCAATTGAAATATTTATTAAAGAAGTCGGTGGAAATCCAGAGTTAAAGAATATTTTATCCATTACCGAATTTAGTGACCGGACAAAGGTAAAGGAAAAGGATTTTGATGGTGTGCTAGTTATTCCAGAAGGATTTACTGCTGAATTTTATGCGAATTTGTTAAAGGAAGAAACAGATATTCCTGCTTGGACACTAATGACAAAGGAGAAGCAATCCCTTCAGGTAACCATTATCCAGGATATTATCGATAGTTATCAAAAAGAGTGGGTATATATAAAAACTGCCGAAGAGCTTCAACTCGAATATGCAGCGTTAATAAAAATCAAAACAGATGAACAAATTAAAAATTTTGAAAAGAAAAAAGATATTAGTGCATTTGCTTACTATGGAGTGGGAATGTGTGTCATGTTTGTATTCTATATTTCTACAACAGTAGCAGGTTTCGCATATCAGCAAAAGGAAGAGCTGATGTATGAGCGAATACTTCTCGCAAATGTTCCGAAATTTATATTTTTTTTAGGAATATTTTTCGCAGCATTTATTTTGTCCTTTTTACAGCTGACTATTCTATTTAGTTTAACAGCTACTATTTACGGTATTGTTTTTCCTAGTATGCTAAATCATTTAGTGGTTACTTTGACAATAAATGTAATGGCAGCAACATTTGCAACATTTGCAACCGCTATTTCCTTTGCTACCAATTCGCCAAATGTGGAAAGGATTTTATCTTCCTTAATAGTGCCTATCATCGCCTTTATTGGAGGGAGCTTTTTTGATGTAAGTGCAATTGGTGGGTTTATGGAGACGTTAGGAGAATATTCTCCAGGAGGAGCTGCCATTACTGCTTATTTAAAGGTGTATCAAGGCTATTCACTGCCAGATTTATGGGGACAGATTAAGGCTATCCTTCTATTTTCTGTTACATTGTTCTTGATTAGTGCCATTATCTTGAGGAAAAAAGGGGGGATTCGATGAAGGCTGTATTATGGGGGAAATGTAAGCAATTTTTGAGAAGTCCAGGCGCCTTTATAGTAACCACTCTGATATGTATCCTATTTGCCTATTTAGTCGGTATCTCTTCCTTTACAAAGGTACAGGTGCCAATTTTTACAGATCAGTCGGAAAAAGTACTGGACATTGTAAAAGCATTAAATAAAAGTGAGAGTTTTTCGTTTGTTCCCTATTCAAAAGAAGAAGTGGAGGAACAGTTGGATAAAGGAAAAACAGATATAGGAGTTTCATTAAGCCAAGACACTTATACGATTTTGAGCATCGCCGAAACTTCTAATGCATTAATGGTCCAAAATTATCTTCATACCTATTATACTAATATGCTAAAGGAACAAGCGCTGATAAATGGAGCAGCGAATAAACAAGAAGCAGAGATAGTTCTGGCTAATAATAAGGAAAATCCAATCATTCCTGTATCAAAGGAACAAGCGCTAACAGAAAAGGAGAATAATTACAGTCAGTCCTTGCAGTCGTTATTTGGGTTTACTTTATTTTTCTGCATCTATACTGTCTCTTTTACGGTTGTAGAAATATTGAGAGATAAGCAAAACGGCATATGGGATCGCTTTATCCTATCCTCTACATCGAAAGCTCAAATATACTTTGGACATTTATTATTCAGCTTTTTAGCAGGATATGTACAAATAATAATGATCTTTCTTCTCTTTAGATATGGATTAAATATTGATTTTAATGGACATTTTTATTTGGTATATGTATTAATCATTCCCTATTTATTTTCTATTGTGGCATTAACGATTCTTCTTACAGGCTTAGTGAAAACAGCAAGTCAGTTCAATGCTGTTATTCCATTGGTGTCGGTTAGTTTTGCTATGCTTGGAGGAGCTTATTGGCCAATCGAAATTGTCACATCCAAAGTAATGATTCTTTTATCAAAATTTATTCCGATTACTTATGGGATGGAGCTATTAAAAAAAGGCATTCTTGAAAAGACATCTTGGATTGAAATCGCCATACCAGCAGGAGTTCTTTGTTTAATGGGAACGATTATGTTGGGAATCGGCATACAACTCATTGAAAAAAGACATGTTTAGCAATAAAGGCAAACCTTCCATCAGTAGGGGACTCCATCCTACTGATGGAGGGCACTGAAAAAGTCTAGTTCTCCAAATTAAATGAGGTTTTATTTATTTGAAAGCAAATAATAAGTTGGGTTGGAGAGGCGTCCGCTCGACTCCTACGGGAGATGCGAGAAAGTCCGAGACCCTGCAGGAGCGTAGCGACGAAGCGGCTCGGCGCTCGCCCCGTGGAAAGCGAGCGGTAAGCCTCGGAAAACAAAAACCTACACTAAGTTTGAATGGTTTGGTAACTACCGACACACCAGGTAATACACTTTTTCAGTTACCTCTACTGATGATTAGTGGAACTATACGGAAGAATGGGATGGATTTTTTTTGATGAAATATTTAGAAAAAACAAATAATGATGTATAATAAAGGAACAATTACAAATTGATGGAAAGGTGGTTAAACGCTTGCTAAGGAAAATAGTAAAAGGATATTTATATGTTGTCGTTCTTCCTCTTACATTTTTAATCTCTATTTTGTTTGTAAAAGGACAAAAAAGTTTGTACATTTTATACTAAGGACAAAAGAGTATGTACTTTTTGAAAATTTATAATATTTTATATCTCCACAATTTAGATATTTATGTACAATCCATTATATTGTACATGCTTATTAAAAATATGTTAATTCAGAGGTGGTAAAATATGTATACCCCAGTAATAACTGATGGAAGTAAACGTTTTGGAAATAATAGATGGTATTCATTTAGTCCGAAATTAAAAAGAAATGTTTATTTATTTAGCGATTTAGAATATGAGCATTGGTTACTTGTAGAAGCTAATCCGCAAATTTTGGATTTTTGTGAACAACCTTTAGAAGTAACAAGCCTTATTAATGGTAAAATGAAAAATTCAATTTTCGATATTTGGATTAAATATGCTGATGGAAAACAAGAATTTAGAGAAATCAAATATTCATTTGAACTTAATAAAGCTAAAGTAATTGATCAGTTTACTGTTCAACAGGATTGGTGCAATGAAAATGGATATAAACACAGCGTTCAAACCGAGAATGAAATTCGTGAAAATAGGCTGTTTCTTTCTAATTTAAAGTTAATTTTAAAAACAATTAAACAAGCTACCCCTTCTGACGTTGATAAATATAGAATCATCAAAATATTAAAAGAAAACTTACCTCAAAGAAGAACTCTTCAGACTATCTTACAAAACTCAAAATTCACTCTCGATAAATTATATGTTTCAATTGGTTGGATGATATTTAATGGAGAAATTCAATCCAATATTTCTCAAAGTCATTTTGGTATTAATACAGAGGTGTGGATAAATGGGTAGAAGAAGCGTTGAAAATTTAAACATTAATCAAGAATCATTGGACACATCACTTTGGCCAACAGTATTAATTGAAAATTTAACCCCTAAACATCGTAAGCTATTTTTAGAAAGAAAAAAAGCTGTTGACTTATTTATATCTACTGACATGAAGGTTAAAGATATAGAAACTGAAACAGGGTTAAGACGAGATGAAATTCATAGGTTTGTTAGAAGATGTTTAGAAAAGGATGAATCAGGAGAAATAATGGGCTATAAAGGATTGATTCCTTATAAGAGAGTAAAGGATTATAACAGAAAAGATTTTCCAGTAATTAAAGAAGAAGATTCTAATAACTTTACTGGTGCATTCAACTTATTACTTGATACCTACCCTACTCTAAAAGAATTAATAATAGATTTATATCTAAATAGGAAAAGTAATAAGAATAAAATTATCGATCCCATCATTAACAGTATGAGTAAAATGTTTGTGGGAGAATAAATATCCTTTTTGTCTAGTTGGGGGACGCGTCCTCCAACTAGACAAAAAGGCCACCAAGCGA